>JAOZKZ010000178.1 GCA_029935075.1 Campylobacterales bacterium | reverse complement strand
AATTCTTGCCTCCAAGCAGAAAAAGATTTTGATTATTTCCATGATCCCAGCCAAGAGCAGAATTTAAATTTACATTTCTTCCAAAATCACCAAAAACACAAATATTAATATTCCCATCTTTGCCTTCAGCTTTAATATGCTCCATTGCTGAACTCAACGCTGCAAAAAGTGATTCCACCCTCGTGACATAATCTCGTGCTTCATTGTGGTCATCCCAGCCACCGAGTCCGCCACTTCCAAGTGAAATTACTTTGGTATCTGGATTTGCTGTAAGTATTTTAACAGCAGCTTCTAGTTTTTCAGCAAAAGGATTATTGACAGGATAAGTAATATTTGCAGGTAATGTTTTTGTTTTAATTCCATCTATAAATGTCTCTAATCCACCTCTTTTGCCAAATGCTTCTTTGATAGCTCCTGTGTTATTTATAGTTTGAGAAAGAGTATTAAGCTTTACATCTAACAGAGGTAGTGTAGTTGTTTGATTTACATCGTTTTCTGCTTTTGTGTAATAATACCAACTATTTAGTCGCTCTCTCTTATAAGGATTATCAAGTTGTTCATTGATACCAACAGGATTTACAAACCCAGCAAGTGGTGTATCTCCTTTTGAGAAAAATCCAGATTCACCCTCCATGGTGATAAATGGTAAAACAGTATTGGCATCAATTGCACCTTTTTCACTGAGTACTCGTGCAAGTGTTGAAAATATCCCTTCACCATCTTCTCTAAAAGCACCTCTTTGATTTTGTGCCACACATATACCATGTGATTTATTACTGTTTTCATCTCGCACTCTTGAGAACATGGTTCTAAAAACACTCATATCTCCACTTCCTACTAGTGTTTCCATAAAAGTTCCACCAGCCTCTTGCCAAAAGTTATTTGGTACCGTTTTGGTAACGCCCCTAAAGTAAGTTTCATAATTGCTTTGTGACGCAGATTTAATCTCATCAATATTGGTAAAATTTCCACTAAGCTCAGATGCTCCTCCATAGAGAAATATCATAATAGTTTGTGCACTATTTTGAGCAAATGTAGCCTGATTGAAATTAACTTTACTGATATCCACATCTTTTGCATAACTTCTATCTGAGATAACAAGTATACCTGCTAACGCTGCTGATAATTTTATAAATAATCTTCTTTTCATAATGTCACCTTTTGAAATCTATAAAGTTCTGTAAGTCTTGAGATATAATCCATAACCAAAATCGCTGTATTGGTTTTACGCTCTGTGAGATCAAAAGCATAACGATACTCTACTTTTCCATCCACTATCTCTAGCATGTGATCTTCAAAAAGTTTGAGTTCAGCTGTCGTTACTGATCTTGAAATGGTGCTTTGAAAAAGATGATTTATAAAAGAGGCTAAACTATCTTTAGGATTGTTTGAATCTAGAGTAAAATTCTCTTCTGCTATAAAACTCGGTTTCCACCCTTGAGAATCCCATTTTCTATAATTGTTTAAGTTGTCACTACGAACATGTCGCAGCATAATCCACTCTCTTATATATTTATGATAGTTGATAAAAGAGAGTGTATCTAATGGAACACGCTCTAGCTTTCCAAGTTTATATTTCATAGAAGCTTGATGCATCTCTTCAAGTGCTATAGAGAAGTATTGAAAAGTTCTATTGAAATGTTTATACTCTATCTTTCTGACCATAGAGTAAAAAAGCTCTTCAGCACTTTTAGCTCGGTTAGAATTTAATAAAAACTCTTTTGAAAAGACAATTTGTACTAAAATATCTTGCCAAGTTTCAGGTTTACTTGTGACGATTTTAGAGACAATTTGAGTTTTTTTGGATACAGAGTGTGTTGTAAAGAAAAAGTCAACCAACCGTTGAACTACTCCATTTGTAAAAGCATTTGACTTCGCAAGTTCACGATAAAAGTCATCTCCATTGTAAACTGTTGTATGAAAAAGTGAGATTGGCTTACTATTTTCATTTAAAGAAATTACTAACGTATCATTATCACGATCTAATTTCCAGTTTTGAAGTGTTTGTCCAGCAAGAGGGACTTTAGCATCATCAAAATCCAACAGATAAATCTCCATCATCTCCCGACCATTATCTTCAGGACTTCTAAATCGTCTCCAGTTATCACTACTGATCATGTGAAGATAGGTTACATAACGCATAGTTGCTTGTTCTTCAAGGTTTCTAACCAATCTAGTGTAAACCCTTTCGGTATTTGGCTCATGTGAAGACTCTAACTCATAAGCAGGAGAGAACATAATCGTTTGGGTTAAAATATAAGAGCTCCAATCAATTAAAAAATGACGATCTAAATGTTCAAGTGCATAAAGCCTTGCTAAAATATTTAAAACTTCCATATTTGAAGAGGATTGAGCAAAATAGTTCTCATCTGCGATATAGTTTTCAACCTTTGTTAAATCATTTTTATCCTCTTTAAGACCCTCTTTCACAGCACTTATAAAACTACCAGAATCAATCTTGGATTTTAAAATATCCAAGGGATAGCCAAAAAAGAGTGATGCAAGTAGCTTATCTGCAACTTTCAATTGATTTTCAGAGGAGAGTGCATTAAACTCTGAATCACTTAACTGTTCTAGCTTATAAGAACTATATGGAAGATTTGGACTGTAAAATCGAAGTCCTTTATAGGTTAATGCAAACTTTTCATCATCACTTATAACACCTGATGGTGGCTTATTTGCAGTTCCTGATGAACTACCGCCACATCCAATTAAAAATAGAACTAATATAAAACCAAAAATGGTGCTTATTCTTTGCATATCATTCTCCTACACATTTTGTGTTAGAATAGCGATAATTAGTAAATGAAAATTAAATATATTTAATAAGGTAGAACATGGAATTAAAGATTAAACCAATGGGACTGACACAAACGAACTGCTTTATAGTAACTATTGACGGAAAAGATATCATCATAGATCCAGGAACTGGTGCAACTCCATGGGTTCTAGAAAATACAACCAATCCCATCGCTATCTTAAACACACATGGACACTTTGACCATATATGGAGTAACCAAGAACTTAAAGAAAAGCTAAAAATACCTATTTATATACCAAAAGATGACGCCTTTATGTTACAAGATGACCCTTTGATGCAAAACCCACCAAAAAGTGAAGCTGATTTTGAAGTTACAGGGGATGCAGAGTTTGAGATAGAGGGAATTAAAATAAAATATATCTGGATGCCTGGACACACACCGGGAAACAGTATGATTATCATCGAGGATTGCTGTTTTTCTGGGGACTTTATATTTGAAAACTCTATTGGGAGAGTTGATTTTCCATTTTCAAGTCCAGAAGATATGAAAAAAAGTATTAAAAAATTTTTAGAGTTAGACTTTGATATGAAGATTTACACAGGTCATGGAAATCCCACGACCATAAAAACAGAACAAGCGAGAGTTGGAAATTGGTTAAACTATATTTAAAGCTAAAAGATTAAGCACGGTTCATCTGTGCGTGAGCATTCCGCTGAGGATCTCGATGCCCCTTGTGGGTAAAACTTAGCGTTAGCGTAGCCATCAGGAATTCACTTCCTGATGGCGTTATTAGATGGAATTAACCTTTTACTGCTGACGCCATATCCCACATAGGAAGGAAAATTCCAAGAGCCATCATTAAAACCATACCGGCAATAAAACCAATCAAGATAGGCTCTATATAAGAAGATAAATTATCAATGATATCATTGAATCTCGCTTTATAATAATCACTTACTTTTTCAAGCATCTTATCTAGTGCACCACCCTGCTCTCCAGCCTTAATCATCTGTATCAACATTCCCTCAAAAAGTTCAGTTTTAGCAAATGCATCTGTAAGGTTGGAACCTCTCTCCACTTCATACTTTACTGTTGCGAGTTTATCTTTAATCTCTTCATTCTCAATGGTCATCAAAGCGGTATCAAGTGCATCTGCAACAGGGATACCAGCACGAACAAGTTCTGTAAAAATTAACATAAATCTACTCAAAGATGCATAAAATATAACATTTCCAATAAGATAAACTTTAAGTATAAATTTATCAGATTTTCGTTTATATCCATCACTATTTTTATACATGTATTTATGATACATCACGATTCCCACAATACCTGCTAAGATAAAAAGCCCATAATTATTAATCGCATGTTCTAAAAAAAGTAACACTTTTGTCGGCATTGGAAGTTCTGCATTAAACTTTTCAAATATCTCTTTAAATTTTGGAACAACATAAACCATCAAAATAGTAAATGCAATCGCAATTGCAATGATAACTGTTGTTGGATACCTCAGTGCTGCTTTAAGTTTTTTAGCATTTTCCATCATCTCTTCTAAAACTTCTGAAAGTTTAGTCAAAGCGGCAGACATATCACCTGTGTTTTCGCCTAACTCAATCATGGCTAAAGTAACATCACCTACATGAAACTTAAAAGGCATAAATGCTTCAGTCAAACTTTTACCAGCATTTAAACTATCATTTATATCATCAAAAATAGCTTTCAATTGAGGATCAACAGTTGCTTTTTCTACCTCTTTGATACTATCATGGATTGAGATACCAGCATTAGTCATAACCGCCAATTGCCTCATTGCAGCAATCAAAGATTCGGTTGATACCTTTTTATTTGCAATCTTTCCAAAATGCTGCTCTTTAAAATCTG
>JAOZKZ010000177.1 GCA_029935075.1 Campylobacterales bacterium | reverse complement strand
TGTGCCTTTTTCTTATCGCCCGCAGGGTGAAATGAGTTTGCCTCATCTTTGCACCAAAATATCTTTGAATTAGCTAGCTAGTCCTACAGATATTTTAGCACAAATCTAAGACAAACTCATTTCATTAAACTAGGTGATACTTAGTGGGAACGGTACTAGCGTCTAAATATATCCATTTAAACTATTATTGTATAATTACAATACAGGAGGTATATTATGAAATTAGACAATACAATGGTTATCGTAGCAGATTTAGGTGAGTTAAAAGTATATAGTGTAAAAAAAAGTGAAGGTATGGTTGGTAATGAGATAAAAACTTCTCATGCATTGGAAGTGGTTAACAATATCGGATATATAGATGCACATAAAAAGATGGGTGAAGTTATGAGCGATAGTGCTGGAAACTTTGCAGGTTCAGCAGGAGAAGAACATAACCGTGAAAATGAGAGAAAAAGACGTTCATTAAAAGATGTTGCTGATGATATAGATGCAGTTGTGAAAAATGAAGGACCAAAACAGTTACTTTTGTCATTTCCAGGGGATTCTTTGAGAAAATTAGTTGATGGATTGAGCCAAAATACAAGAACCATTTTAGCCAAAACAGTTGCAAGTAATTTAGTCAAAACCGATAAAAGCAAAGTTTTATCACATTTTGAAGAATGAAAGATTTTCCGAAAAAACAACCAACTCTTGAAACAGATAGATTGAGACTAAGACCATTACAAGATGATGATGCCCTATCATTATCTACACTTGCAAATGACAAAAATGTCTCAAGATATCTCTCATCTCTTCCATACCCTTACAGACTAGAAGATGCACAGGAGTTCATAAAAAAGTCAAAGCGAGAGTATGAAGAAGGGGAACAGTTAGAGTTTGCCATAATTGAAAAAAAGTCAAACAATTTTATCGGAATGATGGGTTTAGATATGAGTATAAAACATCATCATGGAACGATTGGATACTGGGTAGGGAAAAAGTATTGGGGTAGAGGTTATACCCCTGAAGCTGGGTCTGCGGTAGTTAAATTTGCGTTTAAAGAGTTGGAACTTTATCGTATCACTTCACACCATTTTCACTCAAATCCAAACTCTGGAAAAGTGATGCAAAAAATTGGGTTAAAGCATGAAGGTACAAGACTTGGTCACTATAAAAAAGGTGAAGAGTATTTTGATATTTTAGATTATGGATTGCTTAGGAGTGAGTTTTTAAAAACTTAAAACTCATATCCTAAAACATCTTCCATCTCTTGGCGATTGATAAGTCGTATCAAGTTTGTTCCGCCACTTTTACCACTAATATCACCCATGGTAATGACAAACTTTTTATCCATATCAATACGATTTTCATCAAGTAATCTTCTTATAAAATCTTGTAAAAGTTTTGTAGGGTTATTGATATCTTCCATGATAAAAAGTGGATGAACTCCCCATATCAAGTTTAAACGACGATGAGTTCTCATGGTGTGAGAGATTGCATAGATACTCTCTTTTGGACGATACCTAGAGAGGGCTTTTGCACTATAACCAGAACTTGTAAATGCTACTAAAGCTTCTTTTTTCAGATTTGATGCAAGTTGTACGGCTGCTTTTGCTACAGCGTCAGAACTACTTTCAACTTCAAAATCTTTATTGTATGGGTAGTCTATCTCCACATCTTTGATACTATCATGCAGCACTTCAACCGCTTGTATAGGAAACTTTCCAACCGTTGTTTCATCACTAAGCATAACCGCATCTGTACCATCATAAACAGCATTGGCGATATCACTAACCTCAGCACGAGTGGGGAAAGGGTTCTCTTTCATTGATGAGAGCATTTGTGTGGCGGTGATAGAGGGTTTATTGGCCGCATTTGCAGTCGCTATGATATGTTTTTGAAGTCGTGGTAGTTTTGTCAAACCAAACTCCGCACCCAAATCTCCACGAGCGACCATGACACCATGGCTTGCTTCAAGGATTTCATCTAAGTTATCAATGGCCGAACCTGTCTCTATCTTGGCGATAACCGTAGGAAAAAAACTAAGCTCAGTCATAATATCTCTAGCTTTTAAGATATCCTCTTTGTTTTGCACAAAAGAGAGTGCTACGATATCTATATCATGAGTCGCACCAAATGCTAAATCTTTTTCATCTTTTGCAGTAATGGCAGAGATAGAAAGTTTAGTTTTAGGGAAATTCACCCCTTTATGAGAGCTAAGTTCTCCATCTGTCAACATTTTCAAATAAAGTTTATCTTGCTCTTTATCAACTACAACCGTTCTGATTGTTCCGTCGGTAAAGTAGACCTCTTCCCCAATGTTTACCATATCAATGATAAGCGGATAAGAGATATCTAAAACTTTTGGGTCTGTTTCATCACGCTCTTTTGATAAGGTAACTGTATCACCTTTTTTAAGTTTTAAAACACCATCAACTTGACCAATACGCACCTTTGGGCCAGAGATATCTTGAAGTATCGCCACTTCACGCCCCAACTCTTTTGAAGCTTGGCGTATCTTTTTGATATTTTCAGCGTGGGTTGGATGGTCTCCGTGGGAAAAGTTGAGTCGAAAAACATTAACACCTTTTAAAATCAGCGTTTTTATCATCTCCGGTTCTGAGGTTGAAGGTCCCAGTGTTATCACTATTTTTGTTCTTCTCATGTTAGTGAATTGCTCCCAATGCAACTTTGCAAAGTTCTGTAATGTGAGCAAAGTTTTTCTCTCGAATTGCCTGTTTAGGAACAATCCAACTTCCACCTACACATAAAACATTGTCAAGTGATAAAAAGTCATTCATATTTTCAATGTTTATGCCACCTGTAGGACAAAAATGCATCGAAGCAAAAGGACCAGAAAACGATTTAAGTGCTTCAACACCACCTGCCGAAATTGCAGGGAAAAGTTTACAATGCTCTATACCATTATTTAACGCAAGCATCACTTCCGAAGCTGTAGCGACACCTGGAATTAGTGGCGTATCTAAATCAAATGAACTCTGTATCAACTCTGCATTAATCCCCGGACTAAAAACAAACTCTGCTCCCTCATTAACCGCTCTTTTAAAACAGTCAATATTGATAATCGTACCAGCCCCAACATTCATTTGTGGCAAAGACTTAGAAATCTTTCCTATCGCATTGAGTCCAGCTTCTGTTCGTAAAGTAATCTCCATAATTGAGATACCACCCTCCAATAAAGCTTCAGCTAAAGGCAAAGCATCATCCAAATGTTCCAATGCGATAACTGGAACAATTGGTGAAATTTGCATCACATCATAAGCTGTCATTAAGCACGCTCCTTTCCACTAATATCAAACACGCAAGCTCCCTCTTCTGCACTTCCAACTGATTGCCTCATCGAAACAAAAAGCTCACGACCAAATCCATATCGATTTGAAGCGAGGTCTGGATTTGAAGATTCTCTTGCTGTGATAACATCCTCTTCAACTAAAAGTTCTATCACACCATTTTCAATATCAAAACGAATCATATCTCCATCTTCAATCTTTGCTAAAACTCCACCATCAAGTGCTTCGGGAGATACATGGATGGCTGATGGAACTTTTCCAGAAGCTCCTGACATGCGTCCATCAGTGATAATTGCCACTTTAAATCCTCTCTCTTGCAAAACGCCAAGTGGAGGCATTAAACCATGAAGCTCTGGCATACCATTTGATTTTGGACCTTGATAACGCACAACAGCTATAAAGTCTTTTTCTAATTCTCCTGCTTTAAATGCACTCTGAAGTGCTTCTTGAGATTCAAATACCAAAGCTTTAGCTTCTATAAAAAGTTGTTCAGGTTTAAGAGCTGAGGTTTTAATCACACTTCGACCGATATTTCCAGTAAGAAGTTTTAATCCACCCTCTTGACTAAATGGAGCTTCGATAGAAGCGATAACCGCTTCATCTCGTGAAGTTTTTGCACCTTCATTATAAATTAATTTATTATCTTTCAAACTTGGTTCTACAACATATCTATCAAGACCTTTCCCCACAACGGTTTCTACATCCCCATGTATCAAACCAGCATTTAAAAGTTGATAAATTACCGTTCCCATACCACCTGCTTCTCTAAAATGGTTCACATCTGCTTGACCATTTGGATACATTCTACAAAGCAGAGGTGTCACTTTAGAAAGCCTGTCAAAATCATCCCATGTGATGATAATTCCAGCAGCTCTTGCCATGGCGATAATATGCATCGTATGATTTGTCGAACCACCTGTTGCCATCAAACCTACAATAGCATTTACAAAACTTCGCTCATCAACAATGTCAGCTATAGGTTTAAAATTTCCAGAGATTTCAGTCATGGTTAAAATAGTTCTCGCAGCTTCTGCGGTTAAAACTTCACGAAGTGGTGTGTTGGTATTGATAAAAGAGCTGTTTGGAAGTTGCAGTCCCATCATCTCCATAAGCATTTGATTGGAGTTTGCTGTACCGTAAAAAGTACAAGTTCCACTACTGTGATAAGAGGCTGATTCTGCTTTCATCAACTCTGCTCCACTGATATTCCCTTTGGCATACTCTTGACGAACTTTCGCTTTTTCAGCATTACTAATACCTGATGGCATAGGTCCTGCTGGTACAAACATCCCCGGAAGATGACCAAATGCCAAAGCACCAATCAAAAGCCCAGGAACAATTTTGTCACAAACACCAAG
>JAOZKZ010000037.1:2783-14394 GCA_029935075.1 Campylobacterales bacterium | reverse complement strand
GATTGGGAACTTATAGATGGGCTTCCGCTCGCTATGGCTCCAAGTCCGATAAGAGACCATCAAAGAATCGGGGCAGAACTTTTAAGCTTTTTAGCTGATGAAGTTCGAGAGTGTGAAGATTGTGAAGTAGTTTATGAACTTGATTATATAGTTAATAGCGAAAATGTTTTAAGACCTGACATTGCGTTGATATGTGATGAAGAGTCAGATTATATAAGAAAAGCTCCTAAGATTGTTGTAGAGATAGTTTCCCCTTCTACTGCAAAAAGAGATGAAAAAGTAAAGTTTGAGATATATGAAAAAGAGAAAGTTCTCTACTATATTTTGGTTTATCCAAAAGTATTAAATGCAAAAATCTACAAGATAGAAAACAATATTTACCAAAAACAGGGAGACTTTACAAAAGAGAAATATCTTTTTGATGAGTTAGAGTGTAAGGTAGAGGTGGATTTTAAAGAGGTGTTTAAGAAGTTTAAAAGATAGATGCAGTTTGTTTATGATGAGAATGCTTCACAAGAACTATTGACGATAAAAGATGAAAACTACCGTTATCTTTTTAAAGCAAGACGCTTAAAAGTAGGGCAAACAGTAGAGTTTAGAAATCTTAGAGATGATGTTTTGTATACTTATTTGATTGAAGATATTGGAAAAAAAGAGGCATTACTTAGGCTTCAAGATAAGAAAAAATCTACTAAAACTGACTTGAAAAACTTACATCTTATTTGGTGCATCATCGACCCAAAAGTTATTTATAGCACACTTCCTATGCTTAATCAAATTGGAGTTTCAAAGATATCATTTGTCTACTGCGATAGAAGTCAGAAAAATTTTAAAATTGATCTTGGCAAGGTTCAAAAAATTCTTATCAACTCAGCACAGCAGTGTGGCAGAATGGATTTGATGGAGATTGAAGTTTTGGATAATTTAGATGATGTTATGAAAAAATATAACAGTTTTGCAGTTTTGGATTTTGGTGGAGAGACTTCATGGCAAGAGATATCGTCATGTCTTATTGGATGTGAAGGTGGATTTAGTGAACAGGAGAGACAGAGACTACAAAGCAGTTACAAAATAGGGTTAAAAACAGGTTTGATACTCAAAAGTGAAACTTCGGCGTTAACAATCGCATCGAAACTCTTGATTTAATTATTTATTTGTGTTATAATTATGGTTCCCCTCCCCCTATATGGCAGTAGACTCTTTTGGGTCTGCTGTTTTTTTCAAAATCATAACTTTTTAAGCTAGTCATAAACTCATTTGAGTATAATCACGCACTTAAAACCAATTATCTTGTTATTAAAATGCAAGAAAACAACAAGGAAAAACAAATGAGAAAAGAGATTCACCCAGATTATAAAACATGCCAAATATCTTGTGCATGTGGTAACAGCTTTGAGAGCAGATCAAACATAGAAGAGATGAGAATCGATATCTGTAGTGAGTGTCATCCATTTTTCACAGGTAGTGAGAAGATAGTAGATGCAGCAGGTAGAGTTGAGAAGTTTAAGAAAAAATATAACTTAAAATAGATTCAAACTCATGCTTCATTTTGTTCCCACTCCGATTGGGAACTTAGAAGATATAACTTTCAGAAGCCTAAGGCTTCTTGAGAGTGCAAAGATTATTCTTTGTGAAGATACTCGCGTTACTAAACGACTTTTACACCTCCTTAAAACAAAACATGAAATTGACCCACAGGTAGAACAATTTATCTCACTTCATTCACATAACGAAAAAGAGATTTTAGAAAAACTTTCTCCCTCCCTCTTTGATGATATTGTACTTTATGTTAGTGATGCAGGCATGCCAGCAGTGAGTGATCCTGGATGTGCTTTGGTTGAGTATTGCCAACTTCATGGCATAGAATATGATGTACTACCTGGTGCAAACGCAATTCTTTTGGCTTATGCCTCTAGTGGTTTTTGTGACACAAAGTTTCTCTTTTTTGGATTTTTGCCGCATAAGGGTGGAGACAGACAAGAGGCACTCAAAGAGGCACTTTTTAATGGTTATGTTACAATTTTGTATGAATCTCCGCATAGAATTTTGAAACTTATCGACCAAATTTGTGAAATTACACCCAAAAAAGAACTATTTTTGATAAAAGAAGCAACAAAGTTACATCAAAAAACTTTTAG
This sequence comes from Campylobacterales bacterium, assembly GCA_029935075.1. Lineage (GTDB taxonomy): Bacteria > Campylobacterota > Campylobacteria > Campylobacterales > QNZT01 > SZUA-1433. The sequence continues at coordinate 12,256 of JAOZKZ010000037.1, read as the reverse complement.
AGGAACTTCGACACAAATCCAAGCTATTTTAAAAGAGCAAAATATCAAAGGAGAGTGGGCTGTGGTGGTAAAAGCTGATAAAAAAGAGATAGGTTCAATTACGGTAGATGAAATTCTAAAACTTGACATTCCAAAGAAACAAGCAGCCAAAATGATAGCAAAAATCACGGGAAAATCTCCAAAAGAGTGTTATAATAATTTACTTTAACGATAGGTTAACTTTTTTTTAGTAAAATACCCCTATGATACTATACGGTAAACAAATATTTTTTTATATTGCAAAAAACTATCCAGATCTCATTGAAGAAGTTTATTTAGCAAAAGATGTTGACAAGAAGGTTTTTGCAACAATCTCTAAGCTTAATAAAAAGATCATCAAGCTAGATCCTATGAAAGCACAAAGCATGGCACGCGGTGGAAACCATCAAGGTTTTCTTTTAAAGACAAGTTTTATCGAATTTGCTGATGTTAAAGATCTCAAACGTGAAGATTTTTTACTGGTGCTTGTTGGTATTACTGATGTTGGAAATATCGGAGCTATTATCAGAAGTGCTTATGCTTTTGGTGTAGATGGTGTAATTGTTAGTGGTGTTTCATCATTGGCATTAGAGGGAGTTGTTCGTTCTAGTAGTGGCTCAGCACTTGCCATGCCAATAGCCATTTTTAAAGATACAGCAACTTTGGTAAATGAGTTAAAACAATTAGGTTTTAAAACTTATGCGGCGGACATGAATGGCGAGGATGTGAGAGGAATTTCGTTTGGATCTAAAAAAGCTCTGTTATTAGGTAGTGAAGGTGCAGGTATTTCAAATAGGATTTTAAAGATGTGTGATCAAAAGCTTAAGATTGTGATGGAGAGAGAATTTGATTCGCTCAATGTTAGTGCAGCTGCAGCGATATTATGTGATAGGATGAGAACATACCTACCCTAAATCATATTAACGCTTAACAGCGTTTCAATTTTGCTCATTATCGAGGCATCACGACGCAGGACTAGCCATAGCTAATTCAAGGAGTGATAACGAAGAGAATGAGCAAAATTGAAACGCCCGAATGGGAAGATAAAAAGGCACAATCTTTGAATATGAAAATATTTGAATTGCAATAAGCAGTTCTGCATGTTTTCAGATTCAAATCTTATGCCTTTTTGTCTTCCTGTTAAGCGTTAATCTGGTTTAGGGTAGGTATACAATGGAAGTTGGCGATAAAAAAGAGATGCAAAAAGATGGTGTTGATTATTTAATTAAACAGGGATATAAAAATCTTTCAAGTAAAACCTTTATCAGTGATAGAGATTTAGAACAGTTTTTAAATAAAGATTTTACAAATATAAACAAAACAAGAGCTTTGGGATTTATCCAAATTTTAGAGCGTGAATATGATGTGGATTTGAGTGAACTTAAGGTTGCATACTTAGAACATGTGAACCTTCATAAACCTAGAAAACCAGAGACACTTTTTACTGAGATTCCAAATGATACAGAACCAACATGGAAAAGGTATCTTCCCCTTTTAGCAGGAGCTCTTGCTGTTTTCGGATTAGCCTTTTATCTTTTTCGTCCAAGTGTTGAAAGTATTCAAACTCCAGAGCCTGTGATAGAGCAAATAGAAGAGAATAAAAGTGTCATAGATGAGGCACAAAAAAATATTGAAAAACTTGAACTAAATAAAAGTAGAGCTAGTGTTCTCGAAAAGAGTCTTGAAAAAGAGCAAAATGTGTCAAGTGCATCGGTAAATGATGATTTAGACCTTGACAAAGTTGTACTTCAAATGATGCAAGATAGAAATCTTTCATCAAGGGAAAGCAATGTATCTATTGATATAAATTCTACGAAAAAGAGTACAAAAAAAGAAGACAATCAATTTAAGATAGCAAAACCTGAAGCAAAGAAAGTAAAAAAGAGTGATAAATTAGCAAATATGCCTCTTGCTAAAACGATACCTGTCAAAAAGAGTAAACCAGCTACGAAGAACACTAAAGCTACAAGTGTAGGAGGGCTCTTTATCAGTCCAACGCAAAAGGCATGGGTAGGTATAATTTATTTAGATAATTTCACAAAAAAGGATTTTTTAATCCGTAACAAGTTACCATTGGATGCAAATCGTGATCAATTGATAGTCATAGGTCATGGAAATTTTAAGATTTATAATAAAACCTATTCTGTTAAATTTAGAGGCAAAGGTCCTGTTAGATTTATCTATAAAGATGGAGAGTTGATGGAAATTAGTAAAAAAGAGTTTAAAAGATCTAGTGCAGGTGTCGCTTGGTAAGAATTTTTGTAGTTTTATCGCTACTTTTAAGTTTTATCAACGCAAATGCCTTACATGGTGAGCTTGGAAATATTTTAGGTCAAAATAGTTATCTTGCCAAAAAAAAGTTTCTAAACATTATTTTTAAAGATCAGCAAAAGTTTTATGTAGGTAGTCAAGTTGATATCCATAAAGTTTTATCAACGCTCAAAGAGAACAATCTTATCAATCTTAATTTTAAGAAAAGTAGAGAATTATATCTTAGTTTTGCAACTCAGCAGGACAATCCATTGATTTTTATGAAAATGATTCAAAATACGCTCAATACATTAGGGTACAATACCCCTTCAACTCAAAAAGTGATGCGTGATACTAGTGGATTTATGTGGAAAGTTACTCTTAAAACATCGTCTGCTATCGACCCATTGTTGTTTGCAAACGAGTTAACAAAGCAAGGTTGTTACATCTCTAAAATGAAGCGATATTCAAAAACAAACTGGAGATACAATATCAACATATCTGATATCGATATCGTACCAAAAGTTACAGAGTTTAATAAAAAAATCTATCTTAAAAAACCACTAAATCCCTATTGGATAGATGTAGAAAATGCTAAAACAGTAGTGCTTTCTAGCGCTAGAGGAAACAGCTGGCATCCGTATATTGTATTTTATGATAGAAATTTAAAGGTACTTGATACCATCTCAAAAGAGTTAAAAAGCTATAATGAAAGATTAAATATCCCTAGGGGTACAAAATATGTAAAAATTAGCGATATTTACACTCTTGAAAATTTAAAAAGAGGGTTGAGCATTTACATATCAAAATAATAACAGGTAAATAATAAATGTTTGACGAAATACAATTTAACACGATAGACAGACTTCCCAACTATGTTTTTGCAGAGATTAATGCAATAAAATTAAAAGCAAGACAATCAGGTGAAGATATCATCGATTTCAGTATGGGAAATCCTGATGGGGCTACACCACAACACATTGTTGATAAACTTGTAGAGACAGCACAAAAACCCAAAAACTATGGTTATTCTGCAAGTAAAGGTATTTATAAACTTCGCCTTGCAATTTGTAACTGGTATAAGAGAAAATATGATGTTGATTTAGATCCAAACAGTGAAGCTGTAGCGACTATGGGTTCAAAAGAGGGTTATGTTCACATGGTTCAAGCGATTACAAACCCCGGTGATGTAGCAGTTGTCCCTGAACCTGCTTATCCGATACACACTCACGCATTTCTTATAGCTGGTGGAAATGTTGTTAAGATGCCAATCGAATTTAACGATGCTTATGAGCTAGATGAAGAGGTCTTTTTTGAAAATCTTCATAAAGCGTTTAATGAGTCAATGCCTCGTCCAAAATTTGTGGTTGTTAACTTTCCTCACAATCCTACAACAGTTACAGTTGAGTTGCCTTTTTATGAGAGACTTGTAGCACTTGCAAAAAAAGAGCGTTTTTATATTATCAGCGATATTGCTTATGCGGACATCACATTTGATGGCTATAAAACACCTTCTATTTTACAAGTGGAGGGTGCAAAAGATGTTGCAGTTGAGAGTTATACTCTTTCAAAAAGTTACAACATGGCTGGTTGGAGAGTTGGGTTTTTTGTAGGAAATCCAAAGATGATTGGTGCACTTCAAAAGATAAAATCATGGTTTGATTATGGGATGTTTACTCCTATACAAGTTGCTGCGACTGTAGCACTCGATGGCCCTCAAGAGTGTCAAGATGAAATTGTTGCAAAGTATAAATTTAGAAGAGATGTTTTATGTGAAAGTTTTTATAAAGCTGGTTGGGAGTTTTCAAAACCGCAATCTTCAATGTTTGTTTGGGCAAAACTTCCACCAGAAGCTGCACATCTAGGGAGTATGGAGTTTTCAAAACAACTTTTAACACAAGCAAAAGTTGCTGTGAGTCCAGGAATTGGTTTTGGTGAGCATGGTGATCAGTATGTGAGAATTGCATTGATTGAAAATGAAAAACGAATTAGACAAGCAGCACGAAATATCAAAAAATATTTACAAACTTTAAGAGATGCTAAATAGATGGTGAATGTTGCAATTATCGGTGTTGGAACTGTAGGACAAAGCGTAGCTAAAATATTAGAGAAAAATAGAACGCTCATTTCTGCAAGGGCCGGAGAAGAGATAAATGTTGTTAAAGGTGTTGTGAGAGATCTCTCTAAAAAAAGAGATGTTACGATACCTCTAACGGATAGTATAGATGAAGTTATAAATGACGACTCTATAGATATCGTAGTAGAGCTTATGGGTGGTGTTGCTGAACCTTTTAAGGTTGTGAAAAAAGCGTTGATGAGTGGAAAAGCTGTTGTGACTGCAAACAAAGCACTTTTGGCATATCATCGTTATGATTTACAAGAGATTGCAGGGGAAATTCCTATCGGATATGAAGCAAGTGTTGCAGGGGGAATTCCTATCATCAATGCTCTAAAAGTTGGATTAAGTGCAAATCAAATTATGTCTATCAAAGGTATCATGAACGGTACTTGTAACTACATGCTCACAAAAATGAGTCAAGAGGGTGTAAGTTTTGACGATATATTAAAAGAGGCACAAGAGTTGGGGTATGCAGAAGCTGATCCGACATTTGATGTGGGTGGTTTTGATGCGGCTCATAAACTTTTGATTTTGGCTTCTATCGCTTATGGAATTGATGCGAAACCTGAAGATATTTTGATTGAAGGTATTGAAGATATTAATGAATACGATATCGATTTTGCCAAAGAGTTTGGGTATAGCATCAAACTTTTGGCGATTGCTAAAAAATCAGACCATAGTGTTGAGTTAAAAGTGCATCCTGCTCTTGTTAAAGATACGCAGATGATTGCCAAGATAGACGGCGTTATGAATGGTATTAGTGTTATTGGTGATTTTGTAGGAGAGACACTCTATTATGGCCCGGGTGCTGGTGGTGATGCGACTGCGAGTGCTGTGGTTTCAGATATTGTTGAGATAGTGAGAGCTGGACAGAGTTCGCCGATGCTTGGATTTAAAAAGCCACATGAGAGTCAGATACTGAAACTATTACCAACTGATGAGATGGAGAGTGAATATTATATTCGGATGAAAGTTGGTGATAAGTCTGGGGTGCTTGCAGATATCACAAAAATATTGGCAAACCATGATATATCAATTGAAACGATTTTACAAAGATCTACTGAAGATAGAGATAAAGCGATGCTTTTATGTGCTATACACACATGTAAAGAGAAACAGATAAAACAAGCAATTAGTGAAATCGAAGCTTTGGATGCTTTGGAAGATAAAATTTCAATGATCAGGATAGAAGATTAGGATTATGTGATGAAAAAGATTGATTCAGTTTGTGCTTATTGTGGAGTGGGTTGTGATATACACGCCACAGTCGAAAATAATCAAATAGTATCAATAACTGCACGACCTGAGGGGACAGTAAGTGAGGGCGAGCTTTGTGTCAAAGGTACACATGGTTTTCATTTTGCTCAGTCTGAAAATCGCTTGGGTGCTGTTAAAATAAAAAAGAGTTTTATTGATAAAAACATACTCTTTTTACCGACGGCATTAAGAGAAGCACTTCAAGCGTATGATGTGGATGAAAAAGGATATATCCACCCACCTGTAGAATTGGCTTATAAATTAACTGCTTGGAAAATTAAAACTATCACTTCTCAACATGGAAATTTCTCTTACGCTTCTATCGGTGGGGCTAGAGGAAATTGTGAAAGTTCATATCTGCTTCAAAAATTTACACGAAAAGTTATTAACTCTCCACATATCGATAACTGTGCTAGAGTTTGTCATGCACCTACACTTAAAGGGATGCGTTCTATCATTGGAGAAGGAGCCGCGACCAATCCATTTAGTGACATTAAAAACTCTGAATTTATGATTGTTATCGGTTCTAACACTACAGAAGCCCATCCGATAGTGGCAAATAAAATTATCAGAGCGAAACAAAAAGGTGCTGGATTAGCGGTTTTTGATATTCGTGATATTGCACTTTCTAAGTTTGCTAATTTTAATTGTGTATTACCTTATGAATCAAATCTTTTAATTTTAAATATGTTGGCGTTCATTATTATCGAAGAAAAGCTTTATGATAAAGATTTTGTAGAAAATAGAAGTTTAGAGTTTGAAAGTTATAAAGAACAAATTTTAAATGACCCTTATTGTAACCCTGAATTTTTCCAACAAATTGAGGGGTATGAGTATTTGACACAGATGCTAAGAGAAGTTGCAAGAAATTACGCAACTAAAAAATCACTCATACTTTGGGGGCTTGGAATCACAGAGCATCTTGATGGAAGTTATGCAGCTGCCGCTATTTGTCATTTAGCAGTAATGACTGGAAATATCGGAAAAAGTGGAGCAGGACTAATGCCGCTTCGTGGTCAAAACAATGTTCAAGGCACATGTGACATGGGCTGTTTACCTTATTACAATCCTGACTATGAGCATCCTTTAGTGGAAGGTAAAAAAACACCTGAGATGATAAATGCCATAGAAAAGGGAGAAATAAAAGCACTCTTCAACATGGGAGAAGATATCGCTCATATCCATCCAAATCAAAATAAAATCCATAGTGCTTTAGAAAAGCTTGAGTTATTGGTAGTTAATGAACTATTTGACAACGAGATAACAAAATATGCAGATATTATATATGGTGTCAAAAGTGCTTATGAAAAAACAGGTGTTTATGTCAATGCAGAACGCCGTTTGCATCTCTCTCAACCCCTTATAGCCAATGACCTTCCTGATGATTGGGAAGTTATACATGGCATCTCCAAAGAGTTAGACAGAGATTTTGGATATCAAAGTAGTAGAGATATTTGGGATGAAGTTCAAGTGGAAGTTCCTAAACGATTTTCAGGTGCGAGTTATGATAGATTGGAAGAAAATCGTGTAAATGGTTTGCAATGGCCAATACATGAGGATGAATTACCAATTTTACATATTGGTGCATTTAGAACCAAGGATGGACTAGCTACTTTTAGATATAAAAAGTATGTCTTAAGAGGTCAGGTAAAAGAGATTTTAAATGACACTAGAGATAATTTTTACCTCTCAACGGGTCGCACACTTGCCCACTATAACAATGCTGCACAAACCAAAGAGAGTCCAAAACTTATCAAAAAACATAGTGAAGATGTTTTACTTGTAAGTCAAGAAGATACAAAATTTTTTACTGATAAAACCCATGTTGTGTTACGCTCTCGTTATGGAAAAACTGAACCTTTGAAAATCAAACTCTCAAAGAAAATCAAAAAAGGTACTCTATTTACTACTTTTCATCACGCCAAATCAAAGATAAATTTTTTGTTTGGTGATGAGAGTGATGAGTTAACCAAAACTGCACGATTTAAGTCTGTCAAGGTTATTGTTGAGTAGGCAGAAAGGTAATTTTGCCGAAGATAGGGCAGTTGATTATCTGCAAGCATTGGATTTTTTAGTGATTGATAGAAATTATTATTCTCGTTTTGGGGAAATTGATATCATCGCTACTAAAGATAAAGTTTTACATTTTGTGGAAGTGAAGAGTGGGGAGTATGACCCGATTTATCAGATAACACGCTCTAAACTTTCAAAGATACAAAAAACCGCACAGATCTACATGAGTAAAAAGAGACTAGACATGGATTTTTGCATAGATGCATTAATCATCACAGAAAATATTGAACTGATTGAGAATATAACATTATGAAATTTGAAACACTAAAACTTACAGACGCTATGCAAAATAACCTAAAAGAGTTAGGTTTTGTCAAGATGACCGAAATTCAGGAGCAGAGTTTACCCTATACTTTAAAAGGTTCGGATATTATCGCTCAGGCGAAGACTGGTAGTGGTAAAACTTTAGCTTTTGGGATACCGCTTTTGCAAAAGATAAATGTTAAAAAGTTTGAACCGCAAGCACTTATTATGTGTCCTACTCGTGAGCTTGCTGATCAAGTAGCTGTTGAGCTTAGAAAAATTGCAAGGTTTCAACACAATATCAAGATCCTAACGCTTTGTGGCGGATCTCCAATGCGAGCTCAAATCCAATCACTTTATCATGGTGCTCATGTGATAGTGGGAACTCCCGGTCGTATTCAAGATCATATTGGAAAAGATACGCTAAACCTTAAGATGATAAACACCGTTGTTTTGGATGAGGCAGATAGAATGCTAGATATGGGATTTATTGATGTAATGGAGCATATCCTTGAACATGTACCTAAAAAACGGCAGACGATGCTCTTTTCTGCAACATTTGGTGATGATATCGATGCACTAAGCTCAAAAATCACTAACAATCCTGAAATAGTAAAAGTTGAGGGTGCAGAGGAAAAAATAAAACAACTTTTTTATCTCACGCACAAAGATCAAAAATTTGAAGCACTTTTAAAACTTTTGAGAACCTATAAGCCAGAATCTTCTATCGTCTTTTGTAACATGAAAGTTTTAGTAAAAGAGGTTGCTGAGGGTTTACAAGATGAAGGATTTGATGCACTTGATTTACATGGAGATTTAGAGCAAATTGACCGTACGGAAACTCTTTTACAGTTTGCAAATCGAAGTTGTAGTGTTTTAGTTGCGACTGATGTTGCTGCTCGTGGGCTTGATATTGATGATGTTGATATCGTGATAAACTATGATCTGCCTCGTGATGATGAGAGTTATGTGCATCGAATTGGAAGGACTGCAAGGGCTGGGAAAAGCGGAATGGCACTTTCACTTGGAAGTAAGTTTGAGTTGTCAAAGTTTCCAAATGCTGAAGTTAAAAATTTGGATGATTTAGATGAAGATCTAAGTGTTACTTTGCAATCTTCTATGCGAACACTGTGCCTAGCTGGTGGGAAGAAAAATAAACTCAGAGCTGGAGATATCTTAGGTACACTTTGTGTGGCTATTGGATTGAATAAAGAGGATGTTGGCAAGATAAATCTGCAAGATCGTCATACTTATGTAGCAATCAAGAAAAGTTCTTTTGAGAAAGCATTTAAAGGATTCCAAAAAGAGAAGATAAAAGGGCGTAATTTTCGAGTATTTAGGGTGTAAAAGCTAACTTAATGTTGTTTTTTTGTTATTTAAACTAAGATATAGTTCAGTCTTAGGAGTTATTATGAAATATATTTTAGTTACAATTTATTTATGGATAAGTCTATTTTTCGCTGCATGTGGTGGTGAAATATCCTCGCTACCAGATACATCAAAAGCTTCAGAT
>JAOZKZ010000037.1:0-2683 GCA_029935075.1 Campylobacterales bacterium | reverse complement strand
TTTAGTGATGAAACAACTACGGACATGACAAGTCAAGTAACTTGGAATAGTTCAGATATAAGTGTCGCAACTGTTGATGAAAATGGAACAGTCAATGCCTTAAAAACTGGAACGGTTACCATTAGTGTTGAAAAAGATGATATTGTAGATACTACAACTATTACAATAAACGATGTAGATCAAAAAGATGATAAACTAACCCCTACAATAGAGAGTACAGTTGAAGATACAACTCCTATCCAAGAAGAAGTGGTGTTGACAGATGAAATCCAAACTCTTCTTGATGTACACAATGATGCTAGAGTAGAAGTAGGTGTATCTAAAGAGCTTACATGGAATGATTCTATCGCCAATGATGCTCAAAGTTATGCAGATGAGATGGCAAATAGTGGTGCATGGGAGCATGATTCTAAAAACAAAGAGGGTTATGTCAATGGAAGTTATGGAGAAAATCTTTATGCATCAACAGCTATACCCACATTTGCTATAGCAACTGAAGCTTGGGTGGATGAGAAACAGTTTTATACTTATGCTAATGTAGGAGATGAAAGTACTTGTGTTGCAGGCGAACAATGTGGACATTATACGCAAGTGATTTGGGAAGATACAACAGAGGTTGGTTGTGCTGCAAGCCAATATAAAACAGGACAATATAAAGATTGGTATATTGTAGTTTGTAAGTATCAAACACCTGGAAATTATTTAAATGAAAAACCTTATGATATAATCCCTTAAAAAAATTAAGGGTTATGAAATGGGATTAAAGTCCGACACATGGATAAGAGAAAAATCGCTAGAAGAGAAGATGATAGATCCGTTTTGTGAAGAGCAGGTGGGTAAACATGTGGTTAGTTATGGGCTTAGCAGTTATGGATATGATATCAGAGTAGGGCGAGAGTTTAAAATCTTTACCAATGTAAATTCAACGGTGGTAGATCCAAAGAATTTTGACGAAGCCAATGTGGTTGATGTTGAAGCAGATATAGCGATTGTACCACCAAACTCTTTTGCACTTGCACGAACGGTAGAGTATTTTAAGATGCCAAATAATGTTTTAGCAATTTGTCTAGGTAAAAGTACTTATGCCAGATGTGGAATCATTGTCAATGTTACACCATTTGAGCCTGGCTTTGAGGGTCATATCACGATTGAGATTTCAAACACTACTCCTCTTCCTGCAAAGATCTATGCCAATGAGGGAATCGCACAAGTTCTATTTTTTGAAGGTGATGAGCCATGTGAAGTGACTTATGCTGATAAAAAAGGGAAGTATCAAGCCCAAACGGGAATTACACTTCCAAGGATCTTGAAATAAAACGCACACAGCTACTTCAAGTTACAGAACATCTGAAGAAGTATAAAAAAATTCATGAGATTTTAAAAGTAGATGATACGATTATAAAAATTGCATTTGATAGGGATACGCCTTATTATTTTGACATGCGGCGTGGGGATTCGTTTATCTTTAAAAAAGAGGGATATAAAAAGGTGAGGAATTATAACTCCCCTTTTGATGTAGTGCTAACCAAACGCTTTACAAATGCTAAAATTGAAAAGATGGAGGTTATGGAAGGTAATAGAATCCTTCGTATCTATGTGCAAACTAGCTCAAAGTATAAATCTCAACCCACTATCTTACAGTTTGAATTTACAGGACGAAATACCAATATTATCATCTTGGATGAATATGGTGTGATATTGGAGGCATTTCGACATATCGATAGTAGAAACTCCTTTCGTGAAGTGAAAGTTGGGGTGATGTTAGAAGCACTTCCGCCACGGGAGTTTAAAGAAAGTTCCGAACTTATAGAAGATATAGAAGCTTATCTCTATCATAGTTACGAGAAACTAGAAGCATCAAGACTTATACAGATAAAAAATCAAAAGATTCTTACGATTTCTAAAAAACTTAAAAAACTAGAAAAAAGCTTTGATAGATTGGAAAATGAAGAGCAACTACAAGCAAAAAGTGAAGCACTTCAAATGGATGGGAATTTAATTCTTTCTAACTTACACAAGATGGCTAACTATCAAAAAGAGATCGAGGTTTTAGATTATGAAGGAAATCTTAAAATTATTAGACTTCCTGAAGATGTTAGAAGTCCATCAGAAGCTTCAAATAGATTTTTTACAAGAAGTAAAAAACTCAAACAAAAAGCTAAAAACACTTATATAGAGAGAGAAAATTTAGACTCTAAAATCACTTTTTTACAAAATCTAAAAAAGAGTATTACAGATGCATCTAGCATCGATGAGGTAAATCTCTATCTACCAAAACAGCCTAAAAAATTAAAAAGTAGGGTCAAAGAAGACGCAAATATCGAATCATTTTTTATAGAGGGTTATAAAATCACACTTGGAAAAAATGAAAAAGGGAATATTACACTTCTAAAAACGGCTAAAATGAGTGATATCTGGATGCATCTCAAAGATATGCCCTCAACTCATGTTATAATACGAAATGATAGAAAGAGTGTACCTGATTTGGTGCTAGAGTTTGGTGCAAAACTTTGTGTCCAATTTAGTGCAATTTCAGAGGGTTCGTATTTGGTCGATTATACTCATAGACGAAATGTGAAAATGCGAGAGGGTGCACATGTAAATTATGTGGATTACAACACGATAAAAGCTATGAAAACCTAAGGAGCAGTTAGATGGCAATTACGCAATTACATAGTATTTT
>JAOZKZ010000176.1 GCA_029935075.1 Campylobacterales bacterium | reverse complement strand
GTGGTTGAAAATCTAATAATAAGTTTTATTTTTAGGTGAATTTTACTGTTAACAAAAAGTCATCAATATAAAGCCGACTAAAGATGTAACTAGAATCATCTTTCAGTAGGAAATTTAGCTAAATTATTATTAAAACAACATAAAATAGATATTTTTACTGTTTAAATCTATTCACAACGAGGATATTTATCATCTCCTATGTCATTAATCCTCCTAAAATTCCTCTCACAAAACCCTATCAACCCCTCATTACCATGTTTAACAGCACCTTTCAACAATATTCCCAACTTCTTTTCTATTTCAAGTCTCACTTGAGGATGCTCGATATGTTTTAAAAGTGCTTCAATCCTATATCTATCCATGGAGTGATATTTAAAAGAGAGTTGTTCATGTCCCGCAAATTTAGTTGTTAATACTTCATCTAACAGTCCTACTTCACATACATTCAAAACCCGAAGCCACATGTCATAATCCTCACAAACCTCTAAACCTTCATCAAAGTAGCCAACTTTTTCAAATATAGTTTTATCTATCATCACTGTAGAAGGAGCAATTTTACAAAAGTTTAAATTTTCCTCAAAACAGAATCCACTTGGTTTTTTATGCTGTTTTTTTTGCTTGACAGGTTTTCCATCTCTTATCCACTCTTCAGCAGTATGCGAAAAAAGGATATGGGGATTAGCTTCATGAAAGGCAAATTGCAGTTCTAGTTTCTTTTGATGCCAAACATCGTCAGAATCTAAAAAACAGATCCACCTATTTTTTGCAGATTTAATTCCAGAGTTTCTTGCAGATGAAACTCCACTATTTTTTTGCGTGATGATTTTGATTTTGTTAGAGAAAGATTTTAAAACAATAGGCGTATTATCATCAGAACCATCATCTACAACGATAATCTCATCTGCTTTAAGAGATTGTCCTAAAACAGATTCAATCGCCCTTTTAACAAGTATTGGGCGATTATAAACAGGTATGACTACTGAAATCAACTCTTTTTCTTAGTGGCGTAGGAAAAGTACCACCAGATGAGTGAACCAAATGTTAGAAGAACTAGTGGCATAATGATTGGGTTTGATTTTATGTAGCCAAAAGCATTAACTATCTGTTCTCCGCCCCAGTAACTTAAAAGTCCGAAAAACAGCCCCCAGAGTATCGATGCAGGAACATTTAAAATGCCAAACTTTGTAAAGCTAAACTTTGTCAGACCAAAAGCGATAGGGACTAAAGTTTTTACACCATAAATATACTTTTGGATAAAAATAACCCAATTCCCATATTTTTTAATAAGCACATGGGAGAGTGCGAACTTTCTTCTGTGGTTTTTCATATAGGGTTGTGTAAATTGTTTGTTATATCGAGCCATGTAAAATAGAAACATATCGCCTATATAATTTGCTACTACAGCTACTGCTATAGAAGTTGTAATATCCATTTTCCCCATGTATGACAAGGCTCCAGCCGCAACAAGTGCGAAAAATCCTCCGCCAAATGAGTAGAGAAAAAGGATGATGTATCCGTAGGTTGATAATGAGTTTAATAAGTCTTCCACTTAGTTTTTTCCTTGGTTAAAATATTGTGCAAAATGTCCGTCAAGTTCCAAAAGTTCACTCTTACTTCCTGACTCTACAATTTTACCATCTTCGAGTACATAAATAAAATCAGCCATATTCACGGTACTCAAACGATGTGCGATGATTATAGTAGTTCTTTGTTTTAAAAACAATGTCAACTCGTCAAAAAGTATATCTTCTGTTGTCACATCCAAAGACGAGGTTGATTCATCTAAGATTACGATGTTTGGCTGGGCTATTATCATCCGTGCTATTGAGAGCCTCTGTCTCTGACCACCTGAGAGTTTGATACCATTTTTCCCAACAACGGCATCAATTCCCTCTTCAAGACCCGCTGTAAAATCTCCAAGTTGTGCGATACGAAGTGCCTCATGAATTTTCTCATCACTAACCTCTTTTCCAAAAGTTAAGTTAAAACGAATCGTTTCATTAAACATCATGGGACTTTGAAGCACCATGTAGACATTACTTCGCATCACATCAAGCCCAATCTTTTCACTATCCACACCGTCAAACAAAATCTTTCCACTATTGGGAAAATAAAACCCAGCGATGATTTGAGCAAGAGTTGTTTTCCCACTTCCGCTGGCTCCTACAATTGCAACTTTAGAGCCTTTCTTAATATCCATATTGATATTTTTTAAAATAGGTTTATTTTCGTTGTATTGAAAATTTATCTCTTTAAGAGTAATTTTATTTGTAAATACGCCCTCAAATGGGTCTAGTTCGTGTTTAAACTCAGGTTCAGCTTTGAGTGCAAAGATGGCATTTATCCGCTCTAATGCAGCCTTGGCATTATGAAAATCATACTGTATATTTATAATCTCTTGAATAGGATTCATAATAACCCACAAGTACCCAAAAACAGCAAACATAAGCCCAATACTCAAATCACTATAAGCCACCATGAGAATTCCCATAGCTCTTAAAAACTCAAAACCTGTTAAAAACATCATATACGATTTTTTCTGAGAAGAGTCACTTTTGTATCCAAAGTTTATCGCCGCAGTTTTAATCTCTTTTGCATCCCCATCAAGTGCTGAAAAAAACTTTTTCTCACTATTACTTGCCCGAACTTGCCAAAAAAGGTCAAGTGTTTCATTTAGCATATCTTGAAACTTAGAGATTTTTGCATTCTCCTCTTTTTTCAAAACTGAAACTTTTCGTGCAAACTTAGTCGTAAAAAAGACTGTCAAAGGATTTAAAATCAAGATAAAAAGAGCCAACTGCCAATGAATTATAAAAAGCACAATCCCAATTCCGATGATAGTCAAAACCGAAATCAAAAGCCGACTGATAGAAGAGCTTAAAAACTTATCTACGGTTGCGATATCCACAACCATCAACGAGGATATCTTCCCACTTCCAAAATGCTCATATTCACTAAGTGAGAGTTTTGAAATATGATAAAGCAAGTCTTGCCGAATCTTGTAAATTATCTCTTTTGAGATGATATTAAAATGCCAATTTTGCCAAACAGTCAGAGCAAAGTAAGCCCCACGAAGCACAACCGCTATCACAAAAGCAAGAAAGATATAAAAGTAAGGCTCATGGGAACCAAAGATACTGTTTGAAGTGGCTAAAAAAAAGCCAGGTTTATCAAGCAGTATCTCATCTACTAAAAGAGGCATCATAAGAGGAACAGGGATGCTCACTAAAACCGCAAAAAAAGCAATTATGTTTGCCTTTATCAACATCGGTTTATGTTTTAAAATCTCTTTGAAAATTTGGTTAAATGTATATTTTTTCATACTTCATTGTAGCGAAAAATGAAAATATTTACATTAACGATACATATAGAGTCTAAATGAGACAATTCTTATCTCATTTAAGAAAGTTTTAAATTTTTTTAAGATATATTTCTGCTACATTAATTAGGACAAAAAATATCCTAATTATAGAAAAGGAATTTATCAATGAAAAAAATAACAATATTATTAACTTTTTTACTAAGTTCTCATTTGCTGGCAGATGTAGAAAAAGGTAAAGCCGTCTATGCTGCAAATTGTGCGATATGTCACACTGTCAATGGAGGAAATGCGTTGGGACCTGATTTAAATATAGTTTCTTACACAAGAAAAAAAGAAGATATAGCACAATACGCGAAAGATCCCTACTCTCTTTTTGAAAAATTTGGCTATAGTGCAAATGCGATGCCAACACTACCTTTAGAAGATGAAGAATTTAAAGATGTTGCTGATTATATCAGTTCTTTGCAACCTTTTAAAAAGTGGATGAAAAAGAAAAAGGATTAGTCTAAAATAGTTTTGGACAGTTTATAAAGTTTTATCATAAATGACACCAAGACTATTTCTTGGTGCCATACCCCGCCCTATTTTAAAGTTTTACAACCAACCCTCAGGATCAAAAGCATCATCGCTTCGATCTATTCCATCAATTGGTATAAAAACAGTACCTTTAGCGGCTCTAGCTTCAAGAGGTAAACCACTAAAACCTACAACACCCAATACAGACATATAACCTATAAAATTTCTTCTAGATTTGTTCATGAAATCTCCTTTGTTCTTTGCGAACGAGGCATGATAAACAAAAATTGTGAAGTTAAAGTGAAACTATTTTTATCACAATACTAAAATGGTCAATCATCTCCTCCTATGTCTCATAAACCTCATGTATTTTTTTACAAAGGCTTAAACATGTTATCATAGCAAAAACATAAATGGATATTTAAAATGGACTTTCTTACCTTCAAAAGTTTTATAAGCACTGAAGTTTTAATCATCTTTTATTACATAGGTGCTATCATCATGCCTATCACTATGTGGTTTTTTACCGTTTGGATAATAGGAAAATTTAACATCTTGGGAGAGACTTACAAAAAAGGTAAAAAAATCATATGGAATTCTCTAAATAGAAATCAAAAAACTAAACTCTTACTATGTCTTCTCGTCTGCTTCTTTTTTATGGAGCTGTTTTGGAGAATGATGTTTGAATTTCTCATAGCTTATATGCAAATTAGGGATGCGTTGGTACCTTTATCGCGATAAGTGAATCAAAGAAATAGCTACTTAAAGTTAATGTTTTGGCTAAGAAGGTCATAAAAAAAGAGAGTGTAAACCTAAAAATATAAATATTTGATAATCTATCAAA
>JAOZKZ010000036.1 GCA_029935075.1 Campylobacterales bacterium | reverse complement strand
CAAACAGATTAGCATTGATTGCTACTTTAGAAAAAAATAGTAAAGATGGTATGTTGGTAATATTATGCCTTGATAATTACAAAGAGATTAATAATTTTTACGGACATGCAATAGGTGATAATCTTTTAAGAGCTACCAAAGATAAAATAATAGAAATTTTTCATAATTCTGAATACAGACTTTTTAAATTGCCAGGAAGAGAGTTTGCACTCTATAGTGAAAAACCTGAAAGTAAAATGATGTTTTCTGCCATTTTAAATGAGTTAGCAAATGTTTTGAATAAAAATACATTTTTTATTGGGGAAAATGAAATCAATATTACTTTTACTATCGGGGCGAGTATTGCAAATCAACCTCCTTTGGAAAAGGCAGATATCGCACTGCAAGAAGCTTACAAAACAAAACAGCCTGTTGTTATATACAATAGTACCTATGAAATTGAAAAAAAGATTGATAATAATATCCAGATGATTAAAAAGATCAAAAGTGCTATTGAAAATGACCGTATTGTTCCCTATTTTCAACCACTTTATGATAATAAAACTGGAAAAATTAAAAGTTATGAATCTTTAGTAAGACTTGTAGAAGAAGATGGAAAAGTACTCTCTCCCTACTTCTTTTTAGAGATTGCTCAAAAGGCAAAACTCTATAAACAGATTGCACGAATAATGATAAATAAGAGTTGTAAAACTTTTCAAGATACTCCTTATGATTTTTCACTAAACTTTGAGATAGATGATTTGCTTGATGAACAACTTGTTGAGTTTACGATGGATACAATGAAAAGATATGGTGTTTCCAAACAGGTAACATTTGAGATATTGGAATCTGAAAGTATTGAAGATATCGATGCGATTACAAAATTTACTAAATTGGTATCACAGCAGGGATGTAAAATCTCTATAGATGACTTTGGAAGTGGCTATTCAAACTTTTTACATCTACTGAAACTCAATGCTGATTTTCTCAAAATTGATGGGTCTTTGATTAAAAATATCCATCAAGACCCAGATGCTAAAATTATTGTAAAATCAATTGTAACATTTGCTAAAGAGTTGGGTTTAAAAACAGTTGCCGAATTTGTACATTGCCAAGAGGTCTATGATGAGGTTCAAAACATGGGTATTGATTTTTCACAAGGGTATCATTTAGGTGAGCCAAAACCAGAACTTATTGAAGAGAAAGAGCTTGCTTTAGCTTAATTCGCCAAAGCAAAAATATCCTCAAATTCATCTTCATATCTTGATGTAAACTCTCTGTTGTGAACGACGATAGCATTTTCGCTATTATCTTCGTTTGCTTTGACTGTAAAGTTATATGATCCGGTAACAACAGTTTTATGATCAATTATAAAAACCTTGTTATGCATCGTTTGAGTGTTGCCATCAAGTTTGACATTTATTTTATGCGACAAAAGAGTATCAAATTCTGAGTATCGTTTTAAAAAACCTTCATGTTGCTCTTTGTCAAAAACTCCTCTTATAGCGATGCCTTTATCAAAACTCTCTTTTAAGGCATCAGATATTTTTTTATTGGTAAATGCAAATGCTAAAAAATCAATAGACTCATTTGCACTTTCGATAAGTCCTAAAAGCCTCTGTTCAAAGTCATCTTCTGGAGAAAAGTAAATTTCTAAGTTTTCACTCACAAACGCACCTTCTTTGTCTACATGGTGATAAAGCTCATCAAACTCTTCAAGGTAGACTTTTGCAATTTTAGAGCTTGTAAATTTTACTAAGTTTTCATTATTTTTATAAAAAGCATAATAGCTATAATTTGCCGACCCACTCCAAACAACATTTTCATCAATCACGAGAAATTTATGATGCATTAGTGCCCTGCTGTTTTCATCATCAATAACATCGATACCTGCAGTTTTTAACATGAGTATATTTTCACTATTTGCTCGGGCATCATCAGTCACAACTTTAGTATCAACTCCTCTTTTATGTGCAGCTATAATTGCATCCCTGATGCGGTCATTTGAGAAACCATAAATGGCAAGTCTGATACTTATTTTTGCCTGATTTATCTCTTGGATGATTAGATAATCAACCCCTTTATCTTTGTTATAATTGCTTTTGGTAAGTGAAAAATAAGGCTTAATAGTGGTAGAACTAATGTAGGTAGGAATCTCTTTTCTTCCACCACCACAACCAAAAAGTAGCAAAAAAATAAGGATTGAAAAAAGAAAATTTTTCATGAAAACCAGTTACCAAAAATAGAACGATTTTTTACTTTCGTCTCAGGAACTAAAAGCTCATTTTTAATCATAAACTTCTCTATCGCAAAACCACTCTGCAAAGAGGTATATATGATATCATCACCATTAAATGCCACAATCATGTCATCACTAGCTTCAAGCCCTCCACTCATATCTACACAATCGCTTTGATTTATTCTAACCGCTCCCTTTCGAACTGCTTCATTAGAAAGTGCTCTTTTTGCAGCTTGAAGACTTGATGGGCTTAGTGAGCCGTATTCGTCAACGCTTACATCTTCAATTGCTACAAAACGATTTGTTTCTCCTACTCCTCTGTCTAAAATAGCGATATCTTTTAAAATGATAAATTTTGCCAAAGCAACTCCTTTGGGGTATTTTAGTATTGTTTGATTAAAGTTTAGTAGGAGTGATAATGTTTAAATATTTTTATGGTTTTATAATAGTGTTATTTGCATATGTGATATATTCAAGTGTGACAAAAGATGACCCCAAAAGCAGTAGGTTAGTTTGTCAAAAAGAGGTGACAACTTTTGAGACTATCAGAAAACCAGAGCAAGTATCAGATGCGATAAAAGCTCTAAAAAGCGGAAACTATAAACTAGAGTCAGAGATAAGGTTTTCAAAATTTATGAAAAGCCAACTTGGAAACTACCTAAGTGTCGAAGATGTTGACAAGATGCTAAAAGAGGTTATCGGAGTTGTTGCAAACCCTAGTGATAATCCACTTATCATAGACTATTCTGTTTATGAAAATGATAAAAAAGATCCTGGCAAAAAGACGAAAAAAAGTAAACTCTACGCTGGATATATCTATCTTGATTTTAAAATGGATAAAAAATCAGTTTATGGCATCCAGTTAGATTATAAAGATTTGCAGGCAAAAGATTTGAAAAAACGAATAGAGTGTGCAATCAAATCTTTTTTGAGTGCTGATCAAGCCAATTAATTAACGCTCTTCCCATTTGTAAAAGTGCATCGTTAAGTGCTTTTACTCCACCTTCTGCATCTAGAGAAGATGCAGGGACTTTTGTGCTAAAAAAATGCTTTGAAATTACTTCTCTATCTTTTTGGTTGATAAGAAAAAAGCGAATTTTTATAACTCCAAAAGATTGATTCTCTTTGTCAAAAGATTGATAAAAATCTTCTATATTACTTTCTAGTATCCACTCTGATTTTGCTTCAGAAGTAGCTGGAATTACAGCTTTAAAAAGTCTATTTTGGTTTAAAAGTGTAACTAAAAACTGCTCTATCATGTGGTTTGGTGTATCGCTCCAACGGCTATAGGCATAAGCTTCTCTTTGATGAGGTGTTTTAGAATAGATAATTTTGTTTTTTCTAATTTCTTTTGTACTTTTTGGAAGGGCAATTTTTAGGGTTTTATCTACAAATGTAATGGTTCTGTTTTTATCCAATACTTCACTATATTTTAGTGTATAAATATCTATTGTTTGACTGCTTTTGCTACTGCATCCACCAAGAGTTAGCATAACCAAAATGCCAATTAACCAATAATTTTTGTTCATTTTAATACTCCCCTGGTCCTAGTTTGATGACTTTTCTTTTAAAGAGTAAATCACTCGGACTCTCTTCAATCTGCTGGGCTACCTCTTCGATTTTTATTGATAGATTATTGATTTCATCAATCATTGTAGAGAGTTTTTGAAGTGTTGGCTCAGTAATCTCTTTGAGGTTATAATCTCCTCTTTTTAGGGAGTTGTTGATATTGTATATCAATGTTTTCATTTGCCTAGAAGCTGTTTTAAATTCTCTTACTGACTTTTGAATATCTTTGCCAAATCCTGCATCAAGGTTGCTGGTAATGAGTTCTATCTTTTCCAATACCAAAGAGGCTTTTTGTTCCAACTCTACGCCTTTTTTGATTAAATTTGATATATCTGTTTTGTTTGTTTTAAACGCACCTGTAACTGCACTAATATTTTCCAAAGTGTTTTCTACATTTTGTATATTTTTCTCACTCAAAAGTTGCTCTATCTTTTGTGAAGTAGTAGAGAGTTTATCAACTAAATCAGCTAAAGTTTCGTCAAGTTTGGTAAAAATTGACGGAGAAGATTGGATGATGGGAATTTCATCTGTTTTAGATTTTAACAGAGGTGCATCTTGATTATTGCCAGAGATTTCAACATAAGCTAAACCGGTCATGCCGTAAAACTTTAGAGTGGCCTGCATATCTTCTTTAATTTTGATGTCATGATTTATTTTGAGATATACGGATACAAGTTGTGTGTTTGTAGGATGGACTTTGATATCTTCTACCACACCTGCATCTACACCCATATACTTAACTGAGGCATCTTTGCTCAGTCCTGCAACGGATTCATTAAAATGGACGACATAACGATTCATCTGTTCGTAGTTACTATATTTAATGAGCCAAAAAGCAAAACCAAATATTCCTGCGATAAAAGCAGCAACAAATATTCCAACTAGTAGATAATTAACTCTACCTTCCATGACTGCCTCCTATTCTATGTTTTGCTCTCTCACCTTTAAAAAAGGCTTCGATAAAAGGGTGTGAAGATTGTAAAATCTCCTCCAATGTTCCTTTTGCGATTATCTTTTTATCTCCCAATACTGCCATGCGATCTATGATATTAAAAATTGAATCTAAATCATGGGTTATAATTACTATCGTCAATCCAAGCAAATCCCTTAATTTTACAATCAATTCATCAAACTCTTGTGCCCCTACGGGATCAAGTCCAGAGGTTGGCTCATCTAAAAAAAGAAGTTTAGGCTCCATTGCTAAGGCACGAGCGAGTGCTGCTCTTTTTTTCATTCCTCCACTTAATTGGGAAGGATAGAGTGATGATGAATGAACGGGAAGTCCTACTAAATCAATTTTAAGGCGTACTAAATCGTTGATAAGATCTTCTTCTAAGTTAGTATATTCTCGCAGAGCTACACCGATATTTTCCTCAACGGTTAGTGATGAAAAAAGAGCTCCCGATTGAAAAAGTACACCCCATCTCGTTCGTAATATATGAGCTTCTTCTAAAGAGATAGACGATAGGTTTTGTCCTAACACGGTAATCTCCCCCTCAGTCGGTTGCATCAACATAATCATCTCTTTTAAAAGCACAGATTTACCAGAGCCACTACCCCCTAAAAGTCCAAATATTTCCCCTTCGTAGATATTTAAAGTGACACCATCATGTACTATATTTGTACCAAAATGAGTTTTAATGTCTTTAACTTCTATGATAACTTTGCTCATATATCCAGCTTCGTTAAAACTACTGAGAAGAGTGCGTCACAAGCGATCACTAGAAAAATTGCATTTACAACACTAGCTGTGGTGTATCGTCCGATACTCTCTGTATCTCGTGAAACTTGAAGTCCTCGAAAACATGCAACTGCTGCGATAAGCCAAGCAAAAAATGGTCCTTTGAAAATTCCTACCCAATAATGTTTAGCGTCAAGTGCACTTTGCAGATGTTCCAAAAAGGAAGAAAATGAGATATTTAACTGTGTTTTAGCCACCACCATGCCGCCAAATATACCCACAATGTCAGCAAAAAATATTAAAAGAGGCATAGAAATCATCAGAGCAATTATCCGAGGTAAAACTAAAAACCGAAAAGGTTCAAATCCCATCGTTTTCATAGCATCTATCTCTTCGGTCAGTTTCATAACCCCTAATTGTGCAGTATAAGCAGAACCACTTCGTCCTGCTACGACAATCGCTGTGATAAGAGGAGCAAGTTCACGAGTGATAGAGATACCAATCATATCCACGATAAAGATATTGGCACCAAAGCGTTCTAACTGTACTGCACTTTGATAAGCGATGACTACACCGATGAGAAATGATGTTAGTGCGACAATTCCAAGTGCCCTGATAGCAGAAG
The DNA here is from genome assembly GCA_029935075.1 of Campylobacterales bacterium. Taxonomy (GTDB): domain Bacteria; phylum Campylobacterota; class Campylobacteria; order Campylobacterales; family QNZT01; genus SZUA-1433. The sequence continues at coordinate 8,343 of JAOZKZ010000036.1, read as the reverse complement.
ATTCGATGTATTTGAAAATTGCTTTATAGTGTATAGAAGAGGGATGACGGAGATAATATCCTAACTGTATTGTTAATTCTCCCACAAAAGATAAAAATGCGAGAATATCAGTAAATAGATTTAGAGTGCTTTTCCCAAGGTTTTCAAAAGAACGATGAAGTATGTTTTTTTCAGCTGGCTGTGGTGCATATTGAGTGATATTTTCTCGAAGTAGATGATAAATTTTTTCATGTTCCTCAGAAAAACCAATGTGTTTGAGTTGAATCCCTTTTTTTGCAAAACGATCTTCAAATTCGATAACAAGCATCATCCCTGCTGAGTCAAATTTCCCTGCCCTAGAAAAATCCCAGAGAATATCTTTTTTAGTTTTGATAGTTTTGAGAAGTTTTTTAAGTTCCTTCTCGATAGGTGCTACAGTAGCAATTATCCAATCTCCACTATTTTGAAGAGAAATCGTTGCATCAGTTTGGATAATATCTAGTTCTGCCTTATTAATATTCATGCTTAATTATAGCATAAGTATAACCATCCCAGACCAAACTTCAATATAACAGCGATTATCAAACAGCACAATTGTGAGGCGAAAGAGTGTAGGAGCTACTGGTAGCTTCAAACTCTTTCAACGAAGCAAGTGTGCTGTTTGATAATCGCCCAAAGGGTAAGCCATAGAGGGGCAATCTGCAAACAGAATATTCATCGATTTAGCTACGGCTAAACCTCAAAATATTTTGTTCACATCTTATCCCTCTATGACTTACTGTTATGTTGAAGTTTGGTCTGGGATGGTTATCTTAAGTCCTCTTCTTCAAAATATCTATAATCTTCCCTTGTGTTATAGCAGCAATCAAAATATAAACAATTATAACAATCGTAAATAACCAGCCAAACAAATCTACCATAAACGGTAAAAGAGGTAATTTTATAGCACGAGCGTATAAAAAAGTAGCAATCAAACTATCTTTTAACCCGTGGGAACGCATATCTTCAAGCATCCCATACCAAGCATACATTGGACCATGACTAAAAATCCCACCAACAATTGCATAAAATACCCCTTTAACTCCGCTATTTTTTCCAAAGTGTTTCATAATTTGTTTTGGTTTTAAAAAGTAATTTATAAGGGCGGTTATGATGATAATCAGTATAAATATAGGAGCAACTTTCTTGATAATTTTGCCACTCTCTTGAATAGCTAAAAGAGCATTTGAATTATCCATGATAAGTAGTACAATATATAAGATGATAACAAAAATGAGAAACTTTATCCCTTTAAATTTCATGATAAAGCCCCAACCGTAACAACTGTAAAATAAGCCACTAAAATAGTGCTAATGAGTGTCAAAATATTTCGGTAAATTGTAAAACGAACTCCAAAAACACTAGCCTCTGCTGGAAGTTGGATAAAACCAAGTGTGACCCAAGCAAGGATAAATGCCCCAGCCCCGAAGTGAGAAATGCCTTGTTGTAAAAAACCCTCAGCGATTATATAACTAATCATGCCATGACCTACAGAAATTGCTCCGATAAGAGTACCAGCCAAGGTATCGAGAAAATCATTTTTGCCAAATAAAAATGAGAATTTATCAGGTGTAATATAGGTCTGAATGAGTCCTACAAGAGCTATGACAGCGATAACCATAGGTAGTACGGAGATAAGAGATAACACAGATTTTTTAAGGGCTTGTTTCATATATGAAATTTTACCCTAAAGTTTATACAGTTTCCACTTCTTTTTCTTCTATTTGTAATGGTGGTAAAGATGGAGTATCTATAAGATTTTCAGCAATTGATTTTATCACTACATCATTTCGTTTCTGTTTTGCCTCATATAGGGCATCATCAGTTTTTTGGTAGAACTCTTCAAGTGTTGTATTGTCACTTGGTTCAAGATAATATGCACCTATGGAGATGGTTAGATATGAGCTCACCTCATTTTTCTCATGTTCAATATGTAAGTTTTCAATAGATTGTTTTAGTAAGTTCAAAAAGTAATCTGTTTTTTCAATATCTACATCACTAAATAGTATTCCAAACTCTTCACCACCAAGTCTAAAGATGTAATCATTGGCTCGTTTCAAAGCAAGTGATAGTGTTGATGAGACTTGAGTAAGGACACGATCGCCAGCAGGGTGACCGTAAAAATCATTATATCTTTTGAAAAAATCGATATCAATAAGAACAAAGATCACAGGCTTTTGTTGTCGTTTTGCTATGCTAAACTCTTGAGAAAAGATATGATCAAAATGGCGACGGTTATAAAGACCTGTCAATTGATCAGTAATTGAGAGTCGTTCAAGTACCTTTTTATCAGTGATATCATGTGCGATATAGGAAAAATCTGTAATCTTAAAATGTGTGTCAAAGTTTGGTTGTATCACAGCATCAATCCATGTTGTAGAGAGTGCATCGGTCTTTAACTCTATCTCACCAGACCATGTTTTTCCACTCATAAGCGTCATAACTATCTGATGATTTTGCTCTTCATTGTTGTGAGTGAGAAATTTTGAACTGTTTGCTAAAACCTCTTTTCTATCAGTATTTAAGAAGCGACAAAACTCATTGGTAATCTCAAGTAAATTTCCATTTAAATCAACAGTTGCAAACATAATATTTTGGTCTATCAGATGCTTATGTGTGTTTGTAAACTTTTCTACTTTGATAGAGGTACTGATAACATGTACTGCTATAAAAGAGGATAATAGTGTTACAAAGATAAATAGTGTTGTTAAAATAACAAAAGCACTGGTTCGATTGTCTATGGAGTTTTGATAAAATTCAGTAGCTTTATCTTCTGCAAAATCTGTAAGTGCTTTAATGGATTTGTTTAACTTTTGTACATGGATTGCACCTCTGTTTTTTGTGATTTGGGCTGCTTCACTAAGTTTTCCTGCGATACTAAGATGAATCACCTTTTCTCTAATAGGTCGCCATGCAATAAACTCTTGATATAAAGTTTGTACTTGTGCTTTATCGCCTAAGTATTTATCAAAAATAATGTCAAACTCTTTAATGATTTTCTGTTCATGTATATTAACTTTAGAAACAGCACTTTGGAGCTCTGTCTCATTTGTTGAAAGCACGACATCTTTCATATATCTATGCATGGAGATAAGGTTTATATTGATATCTTTTACCGCTGTGGTAACTTTAAAAGGGTGGTCATAGATCTTTTGTGTTTCAAGTGCCAAATCCTTCATCGTGATTAATGAAAAGATACCCAATGCGATAAGTAATGAAACAATTGTACTAAATCCAAATATTAACTTTTTGATAATTGACCCTTTGTTATAATTGTAATGTTGGTTAATGTATCATCGACAAATTGAAAAATTTATTTATTAAGTAACTCCAAGGATAATCCCATAAACCCCAAAGACCAAGAACCAAAAAATCTGTTAGCCGATCAAAAAAAGCTTCTTACTGAAATCTATTTTGACCTTCAACGATATTATGAATCAAGGTATGGAAAAGATACGGTTGTGCTTATGGAAATTGGGACTTTTTTTGAGGTTTATGAAGTTAATAACGAAAAAGAGCAAATTGGAAAAGCCAAGGAAATGTCTGAGCTTTTAAACATTCAATTGACTCGAAAAAATAAATCTATACTCAAAAATTCTGTACGAAATCCTCTGCTTGCAGGTGTTCCAGCGGTTGCAGTTGAGAGGCATTTAAACCGAATAATCCAAACTAAAAAATATACAATTGTCTTAGTCAAACAAAAAGGCGAACCTCCTCATGTGAGTCGATATATCTCAAATATCATAAGCCCAGGTACAAACTTTGACTATCTTCAAGAGCCCAATGAAAACAATATCTCTGCGATTTTAATCGACCAAAATTTGGGAATTTATTCAATTGGATATTCTGCTATCGATGTGAGTACGGGCAAAACGATGATACATGAGATGCACGGTACAAGTGAAGATAAAACTTTTGCACTTGATGAGGTTTTTACACTTCTTCAATCTTATCATACTTCAGAAGTAGTTTTGACTTTTGCAAATAGTGACATTGACCAAGATTGGGTGTTAAACTATCTAGAAATTGTAGGAAATCATCACTACAGTTTTAATAAATGCCGTCTAAAAATCACTTATCAAAATGAACTTTTTAAAAGCATCTACTCTATCAAGTCATTTCTCTCTCCTATCGAGTATTTAGACATTGAGCGACATTCATATGCTAGTGAAGCTTTGGCGATTTTGTGTGATTTTATCATCGAACACGATAGCTCACTTATCGAAAAGATGGATAGACCAAAGTTTTTAAGTGGAAACCATTTTTTATATCTTGGAAATAACGCCCTCGAACAGCTTGGTATCATCTCCAAGCGTGCAAGTGATAAAACACTTTTGAGCCTTATCGATAAAACTTCAACGGCTATCGGTAAACGGATGTTAAAAGAGAGACTTTTAAATCCTATTTGTGATTTGAAGATTTTAAATGAGCGTTTTGATTTAAGTGAAAAACTTACTCCTCATTATAAACAGCTTGAAATTCTTATGAAGCAGATTTATGATTTGGAGCGGATTTTGCGTCGGATTAAGTTGAAAAAACTGCATCCCTTTGAGTTGAGTTATCTTTTTACTTCATTAGAGTCCGTATATGCCATATTGGAAGAGGAGCAAAACGCTAAAATTTCAAATGAACAAAGCTTAATTGATGAGACTGAAGATTTTATCCGTACACTTTTTAGTACCTTTGATTTAGATATGTGTGCAAGAGTCTCTAAAAATCAAATCAGAGAAAACTTTTTTAAGACAGGAGTTTATCCTGCTATCGATTTCCTTGAACAGAAGCAACGACTACAGCTTTATAAAATCGAAACTATATGTAAACATATAAACACCATGTTTGATGGAAAAAATCCCGAATATGCGTCAGTGGAGTATCTTGATAGTGAGGGTTACTACATTGCCATGACTAAAAATCGTTTTGCACTTATTGAGGAAAAATTGACAAAAAGTTTCATAACCATAGATGAACAACACCATTTCTTTAGTGATTTTTCAATAAAAAAACTTAAAAATGCAGTCAAAATTTCTTCCGCTCTTTTTGAAGAGATATCTTCTGAATTTGTTTCAAACCAAGTTAAAATGATTGCATTAGTGAAAAAGCGATATGATGAAAGTTTAGAAGATATCGAAAGACAATATGCATTGGTTTTGGAACAAATTATCGGACATATTGGAACACTTGATGTTGCCATCTCAAATGCAAAATGTGCCACGCTTTATCGTTATAGTAGACCGGAACTTTTGGAAAAAACTGATGAACCATTTTTTGATGTAAAGGGCTTGAGACATCCTATTATTGAGTCAAGAGAAGAGAATGGTATCTATGTTCCAAATGATATCTATCTTGGAGGTGATGAAGATGATGCAACTAGAGGAATTTTGTTGTATGGAATCAACTCCAGTGGTAAATCTTCACTTATGAAGAGTGTTGGAATTTCTGTGATTTTAGCCCAAGCTGGATTTTTTGTACCAGCAACTCAACTACGATATACCATGTATGATAAAATTTTCACAAGAATTGTCTCAGGAGATAACCTATATAAAGGGCTTTCAACTTTTGCCGTAGAGATGTTGGAGCTTAAAAATATTTTCAACCGAACCACAAAGCACTCTTTGGTACTTGGGGACGAGATATGCCATGGTACAGAGACTGAGTCAGCATTGGCAATTGTAGCGAGTGCGGTTATGAAGCTTCATTCTCAACAATCGTTTTTTATCTTTGCCACACATCTTCATCAGTTAACAACGCTTAAAGAGATACAAACACTCAAACATGTCATCTTCTTGCATCTAGGTGTTCAGTACGATGAGATAAATGACCGACTGGAATATAACAGAAAATTGGAAGATGGAAGTGGAAGTTCTTTATATGGTTTAGAGTTTGCAAAGTCACTTCACATGGATAGGTCATTTATCGATGAAGCGTATAGTCTGCGTAAGAAAATGAGTGGCGAATATAGTGAAGTCGAGCTTCTAAAAAAACAGAAAAAAAGCAAATACAACAAAAGCATGTTCCTTTCCAAATGTGCCCTTTGTAACGAAACCGTCGAAGATGTACACCATATCAATGCTCAATCAGTAGCTGATGTAGATGGGAACATTGACCATTTTCATAAAAATCATCGACACAATCTTATACCACTTTGTAAAGAGCATCACAAAAAGGTACATGAGGGAAAAATTATGATTAGTGGATTTGTGATGACAGAAGAGGGATTGAAACTTCATTATGATGAAAAATAGTATCCGTGTACTCTTTATCCTTGTTGTCACCTATCTTTTTTATACACTCTACCAACAAAAACTTGTAATTGAATTAGCTTCTCAAAAAATCATTGAAAAAGAAATTCTGCTCAAAGATATCGATGAAGAGAAAAGAGAGAGTCTAAAGTATCTCAATAGTATCAGAAAAAGAGCTGGCATGGTTGCTTTTTATATCAATGATAAGTTAGAATTTGCTGCTCAAAGCCATTCAGAGTATCTTATCACAAACGATAAAATAGGGCATTTTGAGAGCAAAGGAAATCCGAAATTTTTTGGTGTTGGTCCCGCTGATAGAGCTTTGAATTCTGGATATAGCACGCACATGGTAATTGAAAATATCTCAAGCCATAGTCGAGATTATAAAGATTCTATAGATGGTTTGATGTCTGCAATTTATCATCGGTTTGGTTTTTTAGATTTTCAGGTGGATGAGATAGGTATTGGGATTTTGCAAGATGTGCAAAATCGAAAGAAAAATGCCTATGTTTACAACATGGGTATTTATGAATTAGATGATTTGTGTGAAAATGTGACTTTTGATGGCATCGGAAAGTATGTTTATAATGTCTGTTTTGATAAAGATAAAAAGGTGGATGAGTATCTTTTTGAAAAAGCACTCAATGCAAATAGGATACATAATAAAAGAGTAGTGGTTTATCCAGTGGATATGCAAAAAGGTGTGCCTCCAGCCTTTTTTGATGAGATTCCAGACCCATTACCAAATCATCGAGTGAGTGGTTTTCCTATCAGTATTAGTTTTAACGAATACTATTTTAAACGAGTCAAAATAGAGCGTTTTAAGCTCTTTGATTCTGAGGGTAAAGAAGTTGAAGAGACTTTAGTTTACAACCATATAACTGATCCAAATTCAAAGTTTAAAAAGTTTGAATTTGCACTTTTCCCACTAGAGAGATTGGCATGGAACAGTCGATATCATGTTGAAGTAGAATATACGGCTGATGGAAAAAAAACTCATAAAAAGTGGTGGTTTAAAACAGAGGAGTTACAACATCCTTTACATGTTGTAACTACCAAAAATAGTAGTTTTGAGATAGAAGAAAAGAAGCCGTATATCTTCTATTTTGAACCAAATTCAAAAACAGATATTTTAGGTGATTTGAAATATCCTGCGAGTTTAGATATAGAGTTTATTGATAAAAATACGATTCAACTTATTGTGATTGACAAAGATAGGGATAGTTATGATTTACAATTTGGCGTGCATCAATTAACGCTTAAAATCCTTTAAAAACGCTTCTACAGCTTCCCAGTAAACTTCACTATCAAGCTGTTTTTCCCAAAGAGCTTTTGAGCCGTGAAGCCCTGCAGTTTTTGGGATAAAAGAGACTTTTTTTGCTGATATAACTTCATAAATTGTTTTCCAAGCTTTCTCCTCTTTTTTGGCAGAAGTGATGAAGGTAGGAATTTTAATATTTTTTGCTGATTTTATAACAAGGTCTTTGGGTTTAAAATACTCACCCGGTGAAAATGCCAAAACCCCATTCATAAAAAGAGGCTGATCTCCTGCAATCTTCAAAATCAAACCAGCAGAGTAAGAACTTCCCCAGCCCAAAAGTTTACCTTTTGTAAAGTGTCTTGCATAAAGTAGAGCCGATTTTATATCTACAAGTGCATCAAGATACTCTATCTCTTTATCTTTGTCCAAAGCATCCATAAGTGTCTCATTTTCCACACCATTTATACCATCACCTGAGCGTTGGTCAATAGCCATACAGTTAAATCCAAGTTTGTTGAGCCGTGAAGCTATTTCTCTATACTCACCACGACTAAAACCTGCTTGATGAAAAAGTACGATAAATGGGGTGTTCTTGTCAGCATGAGGTATGTATAAATCTGCTGTGATTTTGACACCATCAGATGAAGGGAAAGTTATGGTTTTGAAATCAGCACTAAGGACTATTGATGAGAAAAATAGCAGTAAAAAAGCTATTTTTTTCCTAAAAATCATTAATATCTAAACTTGATTTTGCATAATTTGAAACATTGCTTTCAAAGAAATTACTCTTAATATCATTAATATTGAGATGTTTAGTCACAAGCT
>JAOZKZ010000175.1 GCA_029935075.1 Campylobacterales bacterium | reverse complement strand
CCCATGGAAAACTCAAAACGGTTTGGGATGGTGTGGATTTTATGATTACCTATGATTCAAACTATAAAAAAGCACTACATCTTTCTAAAGAGATTGTAAAAAAATACTCAAAAGGGTATACCGATATCTCTAGAAAACAGCTCAACATGCTTAGAAGTCAATACAGCCTTAAAAACATCAATGTAGAGCCACGAGCGTATACCTTTATGGAAGAACATGGTATCAAGATAAGTTGTTGGTACATGACAAACTCTTATGCAACTTTGACGCTTAGAAGTAATATCTTTGCCAATATCATCGATGCTATAAATGCAGAAGATGATATAAAGATAGCATACCCTACACAAATTATTAATATTAAAAGAGACCAGAATTTACCACCAAAGGGAGAACATGAAGAAGGTGTTCTTTAAAACCTTCGGCTGTCGTACCAATATTTATGATACACAAGTCATGATACAAAACCTCAAAGACTTTACTACCGTTTCAAATGAAGATGAAGCGGATATCGTTGTGGTTAACTCATGTACGGTTACAAACTCCGCTGATGGAAGTGCCAGAAGTTATATAAACGCACTAAACAGAAAAGATAAAAAAGTGATACTTGCAGGGTGTGGGGCATTTAGTAAAGGGGAGGCACTATTTTCTGATAAAATGGTTCATGGTGTTTTTGGGCACTCTGAAAAAGCTAAAATAAATACCCTTTTAAAAAGTGTTGAACCCTTTTTTCAATTGGGAGATTTAGAGAGTATTGATGAGACAATTGTTGAGGATTTTACAGCAAAAACAAAAGCTTTTATAAAAATTCAAGAGGGGTGTGATTTTCGCTGTTCTTACTGCATCATTCCTTTTGTTAGAGGGAATGCCCGAAGCCAAAATGAAGATAAAATTATTGAACAAATTGGAACATTAGCAGATAATGGCTTTGGTGAATTTGTCTTAACAGGTACAAATATCGGAAGTTACGGAAAAGATAAAGGCAGCTCCATTGCTAAACTTTTAAAAAGAATTTCACAAGTTAATGGTGTTAAAAGAGTACGACTGGGTTCACTTGAACCAGTACAGATTGATACAGAGTTTTTAGAACTTTTAGATGAGCCTTGGCTTGAAAAACATTTGCATATAGCCCTTCAACATACCAATGAAGAGATGCTTCGAATCATGCGTCGTAGAAATGCACTGAAGAGTGATTTGGAGCTTTTTGAGTTTATTAGCGAAAAAGGTTTTGCTTTGGGAAGTGATTTTATTGTGGGGCATCCTGGTGAGAGTGAAGCAATTTGGGAAGATGCCTTAGAAAATTTTAAAAAGTTTCCTATTACCCATCTTCATGGATTTAGTTATAGTGATAGGTCAGGCACACATGCCAGTACATTAAAAGATAGGGTAAATGGAGATATCGCTAAAAAGAGATTAAAAATTCTTAATGAGATAGTATTTGAGAATAATTTTTCTTTTCGTCAAAACTCTAAAAGTGACCTCCTTGTTCTTGTTGAAGAAGAAAAAGGGGAGTATCAAGCAGGATATGACCAATATTTCAATAAGATATTGATAAGTAGCCCAAAATCACTACAAAAAGAGTGGATAAATCTACAAGAATATGAAGTAAAAAGAGAGGGTAATTATGCACATTTCGCTTAAGCTAAATAAAAAACTTTTGCTTCCTATTATCGCATTTTTAACACTTCTTGCACTTTCATTTGTTGCTTATTTAAATACACCACCAAAGATTATCGATCTTAAAACATATCAAAACTTTCTAAAAAATGACCTCTTTGTCAGAGCACAAATTAGAGATTTCGAAGTGATTCTTTACACCAACGAAGATAGTTACTCTATTATAAAAGATGGTATCAATATAGAGGAGCTTTTGACAAAAGTTCCTGTTGAAGCAAAACAAAACAGAGATTATAGCAGTCTTGTTTTTGCATTTTTGCTCTTTGTTTTTACCATTATGATTGCACTCATTTTTGGAAAAAGAACGCAATTAAGAGCACAAGCAAAAGAGCGTAGAGAAAATAAACAAGAAGTAGCTCCTGAGTTGGAACACCTCTCACTATCTCGAAAAATAGAACCCTCCAAATCAGATGTAACCTTTGCTAATGTTGCAGGGATTGATGAAGTAAAAGATGAGTTGATGGAAATCGTTGACTTTTTGAAAAATCCTAAAAAATATACAGATTTTGGTATCTCCCTTCCTCGTGGAGTGCTGCTCATTGGTCCTCCTGGTGTTGGAAAGACTATGATTGCAAAGGCAGTTGCAGGAGAGGCTGATGTTCCATTTTTCTATCATAGTGGTGCTTCATTTGTTCAAATCTATGTCGGCATGGGAGCCAAAAGAGTAAGAGAGCTTTTTGAAAATGCAAAACGCTTTTCTCCCGCTATCATCTTTATAGATGAGATAGATGCGGTTGGAAAAGCTAGAGGAGGCGGGAGAAATGATGAGAGAGAATCAACTCTAAATCAACTCCTTACTGAGATGGATGGTTTTGAAGATAGCTCAAATGTTATTGTGATTGCAGCGACAAATAAAATGGAGATGCTGGATGAGGCACTTTTGAGGGCAGGTCGATTTGATAGGCGTGTTTTTGTCTCATTGCCTGATATCAAAGAGCGTCAAGCAATCATTGAAGTTTATCTAAAAAGTAAAACGCATGATGTGGATAGTAAAGATATCGCAAAAATGACAGTTGGATTTTCTGGAGCTGCACTATCTACATTGGTAAATGAGGCGGCTTTAAATGCTTTAAAAAGAGAGAGTAAAAAAGTAGAGATGCAAGACTTTATAGATGTCAAAGATAAAGTTCTTTTAGGAAAGCGAAAAATTTTAACCTACTCAGAAGAAGAGAAGAAAATTCAAGCCACCTATCAAGCAGCAAAAGCTTTGAGTGCGTATTGGTATGAGGTTGATTTTGATAAGGTTACGATGATTAATGGATTTATCAAAGATGTTGAAAAAGAGATTGAGTCTAAAACGCAGATGCTCTCCAAGCTAAAAGTTTATCTTTCAGGGTTTGTTGCAAGTGAACTTTTTTATCAAGAGACTTTCTCAAATGCAGCAGTTGATCTCAAAAAAGCAAAAATGATTGCAGATGATATGGTGCAACACTATGGCATGGGGGATGGGATACTCGCATCACCAATTGATAGTGCAAATCTTATCGATGAAGCGATAGAAGATGTTGAACAGTTCTTAGCACGGACTAAAGGTGCCGTTTTAAAATTAGAATCCTTGTTACTTGAGAATGAAAGTGTCAGCCGTCAAGAGCTTCAAAAGGTAGTGGGTGAATTTCTTTAGTGGTTTTTCGCTTTGCTGTGAAGAGGAGATTTTTAAAGAGTATCTGAAAAAGAGTAAATATACTGTAAGTGGATTTAGCTTAGGGGCTGTAAGTGCATTTGAATATGTACAAAATAGCAAAGATAGAATAGATACTTTACAACTCTTCTCCCCAGCGTTTTTTCAAGACAAAAGTGAAAAATTTAAGAGACTTCAAACGATTAGTTATCAGAAAAATCCAGAAGCTTATGAAAAACAGTTTTTAGAAAATATTGCTTATCCCTCAACACATGAGATGCAGAGTTATTTTAAAAAAGACAGTTTAGAGTCACTTCAAAAACTTTTGGAGTTTACATGGGAGCCATCAGCGTTAATAGAGTTAAAAAAAAGAGGGATTCATATCGAGGTTTATCTGGGTGGAGAAGATAAGATTATTGAGAGCAAAAAAGCATATGATTTTTTTAAAGATTATGCAACCGTATATTTTATAAAAGAGGGAGGACACACATTGTGGACAAAATAAAAATAGGAATTTTAACTGCATCTGACAGAGCTAGCAAAGGAATTTATGAGGATATTTCGGGAGTAGCAATCATAGACACTATGAAAGATTATCTTTTAAATGAGTTTGAAGAGGTGTATCGATGTATTCCTGATGAGCAAGATGTGATTGAAAAAACATTGATAGAACTTCAGGAGCTTGGATGTGATTTGATTGTCACAACAGGAGGAACAGGACCAGCACCAAGAGATGTGACACCAGAAGCGACTGAAAATGTTTGTCAAAAGATGCTCCCTGGTTTTGGAGAGCTCATGCGACAAGTAAGCCTTCAGTATGTTCCAACAGCAATTTTATCAAGACAAAGTGCTGGGATAAGAGGGAAAAGTCTTATTATAAATCTTCCGGGGAAACCAAAATCCATCAGAGAGTGTTTGGATGCAGTTTTTCCTGCGGTTCCTTACTGTATCGATTTGATAGGTGGAAGCTATCTTGAATGTAATGAAGAGGTTATAAAAGTATTTAGACCAAAAAAATAATTTTATTTTTAGCATAACAATATATAATAGTTAGTATTAAAATTTTAAGGAGATAAAATGGGATTTTTTGATTTTGTAAAAGATGCAGGAAAAAAAATGTTAGGTCTTGGTGATGATAACGAAAATATCAAAGGTTATATCGCTGAAAATAGTAAAACTATGCCGATAGAGAATTTAGAAGTTATTGTTGATGGGGAAACTGTTACGATAAAAGGTCATGCAAAAAATGCTGAAGATAGAGCAAAAGCAGCACTAATCGCTGGAAATATAGAAGGTGTTACAAAAGTAATTTTTGATGATGTGACCATTGAAGATGATTCAATTACCCTTCAAGATCTCTATTATGAGATTCAAAAAGGTGATACACTTTGGAAAGTTGCTGATAT
>JAOZKZ010000035.1 GCA_029935075.1 Campylobacterales bacterium | reverse complement strand
GTAAAGCTAGAGAGATTAAAACTTTTGGCGGTACAGCTCAAAAAGGGTGTGGTAAGTTTATACCATTAGACAAATAATATTTGGTGGGATTTTCCCACCCTACATGCTACTTCTTAATACAATCTTTTCTACTCACATCAAATCTAAATAATTCTTTTTTACTTTTAGCAGATGCATAGATATATGATATATCGATACCACTTATTAAAAATCTCTCAGATGATTTACATATCCCTTGTGTGACTGCTTTTTTCATACGACTTTTATCTTCTTTTATGACTGTATCATCACTCTTTGAGCCTGTATTTATCTCGTAAGTATAAAGCAAAGTTTGCCCTTTACCTTCTAATTTTACAAGTTGTGTGTAATCATCTACCTTTTGTGGTAGTTGGCTTGAAATCTCTTTTGCAGCAAGTTGAACTATCTCATGGTTTTGTGTTTTGACTTTTTCTGCCATATCATCTATCGCAAAAAGTGCACTATTTAGTATAAGTGCACTTATTATAATTTTTATCATTTGTTACTCTCTTTTTGGTAGATTGTACCTACTTTTTCGTAAAAAGATAAATCCCTAAAACTTGTAGAGGTTTTCCTTTTAAATCTCCGCAAAGATTATTCTCTTTGACATAAGATTTTGCATCTGCTACTGAGTTAAATTTTGGAAGAGTTGTCTGTTTACATTTGGATGCATAAACTTCTCCACCTTTTTTAGCCATAAGTGCTCTTTTGGCTTTCATCTTCTCCATCATTGCAGGAGAAAAATCTTTTTTACTACTTTCCCAAGCCTCTTTAAACCCTGCAACAGTACCGCCATTTTCTTTTGCAAATGCATCTGCTGCTGCCTTATCAGCAAAAGCGTATTTGCTAACCATCGTCATCGTACCTTTTTTACTACTTCCGATAACATAATGAGCAGTTTTTGCATCTACAAATTTCAAAGATTTTGTGTCTACAACTTTTATATCTTTTAAATCCATCTTTTTTAAGTCTTTTACCATAACCGCACAATGGATAGAGCAGTACTGTTTTGTATGACCATCAATAGTCCCTGCGTGATTTGTTTTGTAAAACATTGGAAGTGTCATACCACATGTTGGGCAGTACATCTTATTTTTACCCTCTTGTAAGATTGTTGCTTTATCCATTGGTACTGATTGGAACATCGTCATTTTTGCATTTGCAAAACCTAAAACTAGTGTAAGTGTTAAAAGTATTTTTAACATCATAATCCCCTTTTATTAAAGTTATAAGTGTATTCTAATAAACATCTGTTAAATAATTGTTAAGTATACTTCACTTTATGAAAGAAATTGCCTTACTTGGTGCTACTGCATCTGGAAAAACTGGACTTGCCATTGAAATTGCTAAAGAGGTAGATGCAAATATACTCTCACTTGATAGTTTAAGCATCTACAAAGAGGTAGATATAGTATCTGCTAAACCTACACTTGAGGAGAGAGATGGTATCAAACATTTTGGAATTGATGAGCTTTATCTTGATGAAAGTTTTTCTGTTGTTACTTTTTTTGATATGTATAAAAAAGCTAAAGAGATTTCTTTAAAAGAGGGTAAACATCTTATCATTGTTGGTGGTACTAGCTTTTATCTAAAATCTATGATAGAGGGGCTTTCAGTAAAGCTTTTGGTTTCAGATGCAACTAAAGTCAAAATTGCAAAAGAGCTTTTAGATTTAGATTTGGCATATTTAAAAATTAAAGAACTTGATTTCAAATATGCTGATAAAATATCTGCATCTGATAGCTATAGGATAGAGAAATGGTACGAAATCTATTATGAGAGTGGCAAAATTGCAACAGAGTATTTTGCTCAAAATGAAAAAAAAGCGGTTATTTCAGATATACCTATTTTTGATATTTCAGTACAAAGAGAAGAGTTGAGAGAAAAAATAAGCAAAAGAACTACACTTATGATTAAAAATGGACTTATAGATGAAATTTTCTATTTGGAGAAAAAATACAGCCGTACACCAAGCCCAATGGGAGCTATCGGCATTAAAGAAACACTTGCATATCTTGATGGGAAAATTGACAAAAAAAAGCTTCACGAGTTGATAACTATACACACAGGACAACTTGCAAAACGACAAGAAACTTTCAACAAATCCCAATTTACAGACAGAATTAAACTACTTAAAGATGACTTAAGAAAAAAGATAAAGTCAATATTTTAATCAATATATTATATAAAGTAAAATAAATTTGTAATTATTTATATAAAATAATGTTTTTTTAACATGTTTAATGTAAAATGTCATTACTAACAATAATTTACTTACTATAAGGATTGCGGATGAAAAAGTTATTATTATGCTCACTGCTGGCCTCTTC
Organism: Campylobacterales bacterium; assembly: GCA_029935075.1. Taxonomy (GTDB): domain Bacteria; phylum Campylobacterota; class Campylobacteria; order Campylobacterales; family QNZT01; genus SZUA-1433. Next base: position 12,165 of record JAOZKZ010000035.1, on the reverse strand, counting down.
TCTAGTTTACGGGGAACAGAGAGCTTGGGAGTTTGGAGTTAACGGCGGTATGACTTCTATCGAAAATGAAGATAGTATCAATTTGGATAATGGAACTTTTGGTTTTACTATTCAAAAAAATAGAGAAGGCTTAAAGCCTAGGTTTGATTTTGAGTATGTCAGTATTAAAAATGACACGGTAAAACTTGGAAATGCAGGAACCATAGATGAAGCAACTTCGCTTATCAAAGGTTCTATCAATGGTGTTTATGAGTTTCAATCTACTGTTTCAAACTTCTATCCATACATATTGGCTGGAATTGGTTATGAAAATGTATCTGATGAAAGAGATTTAAAAAAGCTAACATTTAGCCCAAAAGATGGAAACTTTGAGAGTCATCCATTTATGCAGGGTGGACTTGGTATCGCTTATAAAATTCCAAATAACAACATTGTATTAAGAGCTGAAGCGAAACTTTTACAAATTATAGGTGGAGACAAAGAGGAAAACAATGAGATTATCACAGTAGTTGGTATCGGTATCCCATTTGGTGCTATTCCTAAACCTCCAGCTCCAAAACTTATCATTAAAGATAGTGATGGTGATGGCGTTATGGACGAGCTTGATAAATGTCCAGGCACTCCAAAAGGTGTTGCAGTTGATGGTTCAGGTTGTCCACTTCCAGAGCCAAAAGCACCACAAATCATAAAAGAGACTATTCCTATGTCATTTGACAACAACGAATGTCCTGTTAAGATAGATGGACCTGACAGAGATCGTGATGGTGTTGAAGATGATGTTGACCAATGTCCAAATACTCCTTGTGACTTTACAGTAGATAGCAAAGGTTGCCCAGTAAAAGCAAACCTAAGAATCCACTTTGAGACAGATAAAGCAAGAATTACAGAACAATCAAGACAACTTGTAGAGAGATTTGCAGACTTCTTGGTAACAAACAGAGGTTCTCTTGTACATATCGTTGGTCACACAGACTGGAGAGCATCCGACAACTACAACATGATTCTTTCTAAAAAGAGATCAAAAAGTGTTAGAGATGCATTGATAGAGTTAGGTGTTAGTTCATCAAGACTTTCAACTGAAGGAAAAGGTGAGTCAGAGCCAATGGCTACAAATAAAACAGAAGAGGGAATGGCACTAAACAGAAGAATAGAAGTTAAACTCTCATACCCTCAAGAAATAGATAAGGGAGGAGTAAAATAATGAAAACAATACTTAATACAACTTTAGCATCAATAATAGCAAGTGCATATATAATGTCATTTGCAGGATGTGTAGATGATAGAGCACTTTTTTCAGACGGAAACGTATCAACTAAAGGAGCGGTAGTCGTAGATCCAAATGCAGATGATGATGATGATGGACTTACAAATCAAGAAGAGATTGATATAGGAACTGATCCAAAAGATCCAGATACAGATGATGATGGATTGGATGATGGGCTCGAAGTTAAAATCGGTACAGATCCATTAAAAAATGATACAGATGGTGATGGTGTTACTGATGGTATAGAGGTTGTTGGTACTTATGAAAATGATATCGCACCTGATGGCAAAGTAACAACAGCTGGAGAAAAACAATATCCGATAAAAGATGGTTTACTTGTGGTGGATAATGAACAACAAGCTATTACGATTGCTGATTTTGAAGGAAAAACTCCTGCAAATATTCATAAAAATGCACTAACAGATCCAAATGATAAGATAGATGCACTTGACCCTATGAATGATAGTGACTATGATAAACGACCAAATAAGCCTGAAACAGATAAAGGTACTGACCCACTTGATCAAAAAAGTTTTTATCCTTGGATTTATGAAACTCCTGTAGGGCAAGTTATGGAAGATGCTGGATTTACTTATATTCCTGGCGGATTTGACCTTGATGGTGATGGAACAAATGAAACTGGTTTTTGGATGGCGAAATATGAAGCTAGAGCAAATGGTGATACAACTGCAATTATGAGTAATCTTAGTCAATTTGTCAATGATAATTTTAACATTATCAATGCACAAAGCATACTTGGATATGTTACAACGACAGTAGGCGGTTCAAACGGAGATATCTCAATACCTAGATATGACACCGCTACTGGTGCTGCATTAGCAGGTATGTATGGATTTGAAGCAGCATCTTTAGTTTTAAATAACCAAATTACTGGTATTGTAGATGGTGTTGATGTAAATGGTTCCAAGATATCACTTCCAACAAACAAGCAATATGCACATGTAACTACCCTTATAGATGCATACAAAGCAGATAATGTCAAGAATAGTACTCTTGGTTATGATTTAAATGTTGAAGAGACATATGAGCGAGGCGTTTTTGAAATAGCTAATCCTAACAATCAAAATAAACTTGAATTTACAAGTGATTTGCTTTTACTTAGTAACTTTACTGCAACAGACAGACCAACATGGTGGAATGTAACAGAAGTTAAACAACTCTTTCCAAAAGCTGGTGCTAGTGCGAATGTTATGACAGACCCTAGTGCAGGTGTAGGTTTTAACCAAGACCCATATGCTGTAATTATCAGAGATGGAAAAATTATCAATGTTGCCTATGGTGTAACATATGGTGAAGAAGGTCAAATTGGCTTCCGTGCTGCAAGTGGCTACATAAAATAATCCTTTAACCACTTATGCTAAAATTTGGGAATTTATCCCAAATTTTAGCAACTTTCAAATACTACAGAAATTAGGTTACAACCTAAATAAATCATAAAAATATACAGTCTACAACCTAAACATGCTAAAATAACTAAATTTGCCATTAGGATAGCATCATGATAGAGCAACTTCAGCAAAACTTTTTACTATATTTGCAAAACCAAAAAGTTACTTATAAGAGGTATATTTGGGACAAGATAAATCATGAAGACAAACTTATAGGTCTCATAGGAGCAAGAGGTGTTGGTAAAACGACATATATCTTGCAGTATCTTGACAGCTTGGATATCTCTATCTCCAAAAAACTTTATATATCAGCTGATAGTTTGGATGTGTTGGAGAGTTCGCTTCTTGAAATTGCTAAAGATTTTTCTGCTTTGGGTGGAGAGGTGCTTGCGATTGATGAGATACATAAGTATAAAAATTTTGAAAAAGAGTTAAAACAGATATATGACATGCTCTCTTTAAAAGTAATCTTTTCAGGTTCATCAGCTATAGAACTTGAACATGCAAAGGCAGATTTGAGCAGACGTGCTGTTTTGTATCATCTACATGGACTTTCATATAGGGAGTTCTTGGAGATAAAACTATCTAAAACTTTACCATCATACTCTATAGAGGATATTGTAAAAAACCACCAAGATATAGTGTATGAGATAAGTAAGGTATTAAAACCTTTGGAGTATTGGAGAGAGTATATCTCTTATGGATTTTATCCTTTTTATTTTCAAGAACAAAGCACCTATGGCATTAAACTAAAAGAGACGGTAAACACAGTCATAGAAACTGACATACCATCACTTTTTACTATCAAATATGAAAAAATTATCAATCTCAAAAAACTAGTGAAACTTATCTGCAAGTCTGAACCATTTAAACTAAATATCAAAGAGTTAAGCTCAAAAATTGGTACAGACAGAGATACTCTATATTTGTATCTAAACTACCTAAACCGAGGGAAAATTTTAAATATCTTTCGCTCAAAAACAAAAGGTGACAATATCTTTTTAAAGCCTGATAAAATATATCTTAACAACACAAACCTAAGTCATGCCTACTGTGAAGAATCCAAAATAGGCACTATACGAGAAACTTTTTTTGCAAATCAACTACAACTCTCACATAAGGTATCTATACCAGCAAAAGGTGATTTTCTGATAAATGATAAATATCTATTTGAAGTAGGTGGCAAAAATAAAAGCTTTGAACAAATCAAAGATATAGAAAACTCATTTGTTGCAGCTGATGATTTAGAGAGTGGATTTGGCAATAAAATACCACTTTGGTTGTTTGGTTTTTTGTACTAAACTTTTATAGCTACAAAACTTATGAGTTTATCATCACGCATGCTAAACTCAACTTCTATCGGATTGCAACACACTTGACAATCCTCAACATAAGCTTCTCCACTCATGTCAGGGTCTAAGAGCATAGAAATTTGTTCCCAACAGTAAGGGCAAGTAAAAAAGTGTTCTAACATTTATCGTTTCTATTTTCTGTAGATTTAAGGTAAAAAGACAATCCAAACAGAAGCAAGGCAACACCACAAAGGATATAAACAGCATTGATAATTTTATCAGGATCAGTTAGTGCAAATTTGAACACAAGCATAAGAGCCTCGATAGACAAAGCAATGATGATTGAACCTAAAAACTTTATCATGGTTCGATGTATATCTTTTGAACCGCTATCATGATGACCTAAGACTTCCTCTTCAAAGATAGTTTTAACAAGGTCAAATATAGCAAGAGACAGCGTGAGCAAAATAGTGGATTCAAACATCTGCTCTATACCAATTTTATCTATATTTAATCCATATGCAAAGATATGAGTAATTCCGTTGTAAAACAGCATAAAAGCAACAATGCTCAAACCAATAGAAAATGCCGTATAACTTATCTTACTCACAATATTAAATATAGTATCCATGCCAGTTGGCTGTGCAAATTTTAAAAGGTCACTAAGTGAAATATCCATACAAACTATATAATGCAACTTTTTTTGATTATCATAGACTGGATAAGATGCGGTAACAGAGAGGTCATTTGTCAAAGTCGATGGGTATGGACTTGTGATAACGCATTTTTTCTCTCTTGCTGCTCTATGATAGTACGCCCTAGCACTATGATTTCCCGGTCTTGCTTCACGAACCATTTTATTATCTGATATATTATGTGATACTTGCTCACCTTTTGCATCTAGTACATAAAGTGCCTCAATCTTAATACTCTCTTTTTTCAAAAGCTTTATACCATCAATAATTACTTTTATATCAGGATTTGGAAGATAGTTTGGGATACTTCTGTTTAAAAGCAAACATAAATAGGCTCTAGCTTGAACCCTTACTTGTTCAAACTTGGCAATTTCTTCTGGCATCATCGGCTCTCCTTTAAAAAAAGTTTTAAACTTTTTGCTGATTTTGTGTCGATATTATAACTAACTAATTTTAGATATGCTTTGATATCTTTACACTTAACCCCTGATCTTTTTGTATAACCATGTAAAATATATTGTGGTACTTTAATATTGGTTTTTAAAAATTTCTTGATTAGAGCTTTGTAAAACTTACAATGACCATTCATACAAAATCGTGCAAATACAAATGGTTGACGATTTTTTTTATACCACTCTTTTGCCAAATCAACATAAAGCTCAGGATTTTCACAATAAAGCTTCAAAGCCTTATCCCCGATAATAACTTCCCCATCAATTCCCAAAACCTTTGCCAAAGCATTAGAGGTAGCAGAATGCGAATCAGCCTTATACCCACCCTTTTTTACCAATACACTCTGTATCTCTTTTTTTGCTACGATTCCTGCATCTAGGCAACGAAAATTACCCCGTCGACTCTCGATACTTGAAATAAAAGCTGCATCAATTTGCCGTCTTTTAAATTTACGGTTTAAATCAGCTGGGTAACTTTTCTTGTATTCGATGGATTGTTTAAGTTGAGAGCTTTTTATATTTTGTTTTAAAAACACATGAAACGGAGCGAGGTTTATATAATCAATCTTGCCAAATAGCACCCAAACACCCCTATATCTTTTAAATAATTATACCATATAATACCCTTATGATTGAAAAAGCAAAACAACTACTTAACGATGCAGATGCAATTCTCATAACAGCAGGTGCTGGCATGGGTGTGGATAGTGGCTTACCTGATTTTCGTGGAGTTGAGGGTTTTTGGAATGCTTATCCTGTTATCAAAGATTTAGGTTTGAGATTTGAAGAGATGGCAAATCCTAAATGGTTTGAAGATGAGCCTGAACTTGCCTGGGCATTTTATGGACATCGGTTAAATCTCTATCGAGAGACTATACCTCATCAAGGTTTTAAAAAGCTATTGGAATTGGCACAAAATAAAAAAGGTAAATATTTCGTCTTTACCTCCAATGTTGACGGACAATTTCAAAAAGCTGGTTATGCTGATACCCGTATAACAGAAGTTCATGGCAGTATAAATCATTTTCAATGTACCAAAAATTGCACCAACCATATCTGGAAAGATGATGATACTTATATCGAAATTGATTCTGAGACTTTTAGGGCAGAGAGTGAATTGCCAACATGTCTAAACTGTGGGGCGATAGCAAGACCAAATATTTTGATGTTTGGAGATTGGAACTGGATAAGTGAGAGAACCGATATACAAAGTCATCGTCTGCAAAATTGGCTAGATAATGTAAAAGAGAACGATTACAAACTTGTGATTTTAGAGTTTGGTGCAGGATTGGCAGTTCCTACTATTCGATTTTTTGGAGAAAATATCGCTTCAAGATATGATGCCACACTCATTCGTGTTAATCCAAGGGATACAGAAGTTCCTCATGGAGAGATATCACTCTCGATGGGAGCCAAAGAGGCTATAGAAGCTATTGTCTAGTATCAAAAATTTGGTTTGTAATTATTTTGAATTGGGCAATTATCAAATATAAATTGGCTCTGGGCAACCTTAGAAACATCCCATGAGCTTATATCTTGATCAAATACCGTAAATTCAAACATATATCTCATATCAACAACGCTAGAGACATCCCAACTGATTAATGGCTGATTAAAGGATTTTGTACCAGAGAACATACTGTTCATGTCCGTAACACTAGAGACATCCCAGTCACTTATATCCTGATTAAAAGAAACTGCCCCCAAAAACATTCCACTCATATTTGTGACATTGGAAACATCCCAGTCACTTATGTCATAAGCCAAAGAGTCTATTCCCCAAAATATTCTACTCATATCTGTAATCTCTGAAATATCAACTTGTGAATAGTCTTCTCCATTTTTAATCATCTCGCGAAGCGTTTCTTTGGTTACTTTTTCACGCTCACTCGTATCGATATATGCTATATCTATTGTTTTTGCTGAAACATAATTGTTTGTATCTTTCCATTTTTCATCTATAGGCTCCATAGAGAGACGAATTTTTACACCATCTTCTACCTTTAACCCGTCCAATAAATCAGTATCTATATAAAAATCTTGATTATAATTGTCAAAATTTTCATAAAATTGTACACTATTTTTTATAGTCTTAACATGCTCCCAGCTCCACGCACTATTACTTACAGACTTAAAAAGTTCATCATCCTCAACCATATAATCAGCACCAACAATGGCGTAAACACCTTTTCCTAAGTTTAAACCTGTACTTCCATCATTGTCTATATCGATATAAACTTGCATATGATATATATCACGAGTCTTTACATCATCCCCATTGATATGAACTCCAAGCCATCCATTTTTTATCTTTGCACTCATCTCTATCTTTTGTGCAAAATCAGCATAATTTTCAGGTAGCACATCTCCCTCTAAAACTCTTGTAATACTATGGGGTTGCAGAGAGTTTTTTACCTCTTTCTGATCCTCTACTTGTTCTTCCTCATGTATGGTTCTATCACCGCCACAGCCACCCAATATAAATATAGATACTAAGAGTGAGATTGAAAGCAATTTTGTTAATTTATGTGACATACTATTACCCTTAAACTTTTCTTCATAATTGCAAAATCGGATTACATATAAAAAAATTAATAATTACTGTTTTACAAGTGTCAATTTATCTAGCTTTGCACCACCTTCTCTTCCTCTGAGTGTAAAAGTATGTGAGCCACTTGTCAAATTATAGATAAATACATCACCTTCAAACCTACCTGATACATTTCTAACATTCCAAATATCCGTATTTGGAGATAAATCCCAAATATCTTCAATCCCATCATCCATCTTTACAAAAAATGAATCTGAAGTACCATTTGGAGCGATATATCTTCCTTCTAATTTATAAAGTCCCGCTTGAGTTATGTTAAATGTAAACTCTGCACTTCCCGAACCATAATCAGTTGTAATATATTTTGCACCTAAAGCCGCCACATCATCTCGTATTGTCATCGGTTTTGTAAGTAGTGCATTTTCTGCTTCTATTTCGAGTATTTCTCCATTTAATGGTGGATTATTTGGAATATACTGACTATCATTTGTGATGATGAGCTTATCGAGTTTAGCACCTCCCTCTCTAGCTCTAATCACTAAAGTATGCGTACCAACTGCCAAGTTGTAAGACATCTCTCCACCATGTGAGCGTCCATTAATTTTACTCCATGTCCAACTATTTGAGTTTGAAATATCCCAAATATCTTCATTTTCATTATCCATCTTCACAAAAAATGAATCCGAAACTCCATCTGCTGCGACAGCTCTTCCAAATACTTTATAAACTCCAGCACTTATAACTTCAAATGTATAGGTAACTTGTCCATTTCCATGATCATTAGTAATATAATTTCCACCAAAAGCACTACCATCAGCTCTAATAACCATAGGATTTATAACTGTTCCTGATTCTCCTTCTAATTCGATGGTAGAAAAAACTGGTGCTTGGGGATCTTGAGGTGGAACATAGGCATCATCATTTGTAATCACAATCCTGTCGAGTTTAGCACCACCTTCTCTTCCTCTAATCACTAAAGTATGCGTACCTGCATTTAAGTTATAGCTCTGTACACCACCAAGTGAGCGTCCATTAACTTTACTCCACTTCCAATCGTCTGAGTGTGAAATATCCCAAATATCTTCAGTACCATTATCCATCCTTACAAAGAATGAATCTGATATATCATTTTCTGCGATATGCCTTCCCCATACTGCGTAAGTTCCAGCACTCTCAACCTCAAATGTATAAGTAACTTGTCCACTTCCATAATCATTGGTGATATAGTTTCCCTCAAATGCTTTGTTATCATTTCGTGTCACCATCGGTGCTGATAAATTACCTGCTTCTGCTTCTAACTCAACCGTAGAAATCACAGGATCAACTACAACTAAATCTTGTGCATGTTTTAATTTTGGAGACCATTGATTTGCAATCAATTTATCATAGACATGTAGCTCGGAGAGTATCAAACCTTTTGCAGCACCATTGTGGTTTTGCTCTTTTATTTTTAGTTTAATATATCTGGCTTCCACTGGTGCCTCAAAGGGGATAAAAGTATAGTTTGATAAAAGTCCATAGTTTGGAAAACGCCCTGTATGTTTTGAATGTGCATTTGCAGGTAGTGTCCAAGCCACAGGATAGAGATTGTGTGCATATTTCGCACTATGATATGCATCACTAGCTCTAAGCGTAAAAGTATTATCAACCGCTGTTTCTACAGATATAGACTCAGGAAAATAATCATCCCAATGCTCTTTAAAAGAGTCAACACGCACACCACCAACAGTTCTCACAGACCCTAGATTTATAATAACTTCTAAAGTTCCAAATCCTGAGCTAAATTTTACAATATCATCTACATCATTTTGCACCTCAACTTTTCCACCGCCTTCATTTCCTCGCTCACCATTAGAGCCAGCAACAATTCGTCCATCAATTAATTGTGCTTTAGTACCTGATGATGGAGTAGTTGAAAGGGAAATCGACTTACCAATCGAGATGATAGCTCCTATGTCATAATTCATCATAGGAATATAATCACCATCTCCTTTATCAATACCATCAGAGTAACCCAGCGGTGCTTGATTTACAGGATCTTGATTTCCTTCTAAATTCATACTAATCCAATTCATGCGAGGCTGAATAACTCCACCTATATTTATCGTAAACTTATGTGGTAATCCTGTCACTTTCTCACTAAATGTACGGCTGATACCTTCATCAGCATTTTCAGGTAAATGCCCTTGCCCATTTTCATAATATTCTGTCCAGTTGTAAGTGATATATAAAGGTTTTAAAGGAGTTACTTTAGCTTCATAGTCTATCTCCATATGCAAAGCTTCAATATGAGCATAGTTAAGTACTTCAGTCCTAAATTGTACTTTTGTGACATTTTCTTGAACAATATCCCATGCTTCTAAATGTGTTTGATTTTCTCTTTTGTCACTATTGTTTCTAGTAGACCAATCATAAGTAGCAACTTCTTGCCAACCGCTCCATGCACCATTAAAAACACGGTATTTGATAACAAATTTATCTTGTGAATTTTCTCTTACTATAAATGAACCTCCAAGCCTTGCTGTTTTGATAGCTCTTGGTGCATCTAACTCGTAAGTAACCCAACCTTCTTCCCAATGGTTTTTCTCTAATCCTGTATAAATATTTCCATAATTTGCAATAGCTGCTAAATTTTTATGATCTTTTGCATAAAGTTTCCATGCCTCTATATTTACCCAAGATATCTCATCATTGATACCATTTTCTAATTTTGTCAAAACAGGATTTAAAGTTTTTGTCTGATATAAAGCGTGATTATTCGCTTCCCCTACAGTAATTTCATTGCTACCTAACATCAACTTTGGAAGTGAAGATTTTCCCAACATGGTAACTGTCGATATCTTTATAGATTTAAGAGCAGCAGCCATAAGTCCAGATCCAGTATTAAAACGCACACGCACAAGATAGCCTGTTACATGGCGAAGATCTTGGCTTTGAAGTGTTCCTTTTATCATGTCTGAGATATTCTCTTTAATCGATAGATCTCCTACAGCTTTATCCTCCCATACAGGAAACCAATAATTTCCCCCACTAGATGATGCTTCTATGATAACACTATCAGTAGCCGTCTCTCTTACGATATCTGCTTCTATCAAAACACCCGTTATAAAATTAGCTGCATCAATTTTAAAAACAATAGAACCTTCTACATTTAACTGTGTAGGATAAATCTTAGCATTTGATACACTCACTTTTTCACTTGACTCATAAGCACTACTATCAGTCAAGTCAGGTTCATAAACCCAAAGCCCATTTCCTCTATGCTCTGCTTTGCCATGGTCATTATCATTCCAACTATAGTTATCAACATCATTATAATTATAATGTGGCCAATAAAAATCATGTGTAGTAAAATCTTCTAAACCATCAAGATGACTCCAGTATCTCGTATAATATTCATAATCTTCAATACTGATATCAAAGCGATGCACACCATAATATCCTTCAGTTTTTTTCTCAATCCATGTACGATCTGGTGAATACTCATCGTAACGAAATCTATCTATCGACCAACCAAATATATCAGCACTAAGCCATGCCTTTATATATCCAGCTCCATCGCTATCTCTTGTAAGTGCCGTAGGAGTATTGTTTCTTGAAAAATAGGGATTTAACGCATAATCTTCCATGGAAGTTACGATGCCATTATCATGATGTCCATAAGCAAATCCAAAAGAAGGATCAAATAGATGCAAAATTCCATCATACTCAATCTCTGGGACAGTATGTTCGATAGGAGTATTTAATTCTGATAATTCATGGCGACGACCTGTAAAACCAAAAGCACCTTCTCCCATGGCATTCATAAGCAGTGTCATATCACTACACATTCCATATTCGTTATTGTTTAGAAAAGCGATAGGATCATCCCACTGTCTTGAATAATATAAAGGCTCATTATATGTTGTCAATTGAGCAATCCAATAATTTAATATAATAGCTTTTTCATTATTTGTCTGCCATTTGTCTCCTATATCTTTTCCAAAAGTCTCGATATTTGACAAATCAGGCACTTTATCACTTAGAACTTTCAAATGGTACATGTTTGCACAAGCACTCTGAACTACAATAAACAGAGTTAAAATAGATAAAACTTTTTTCAATTTATAACCTTAGTATTTTATAATAAAAATATATTATAATATAATTAAAATAAAATAAAATACATTTGAAAAGTTGATTTGATATAATACGAAAAAACAAAAGGTAACAGATGGCAATAGTAGAATTTTTAGGTCCCATAAACAGAGAACCGATGGAAGTAGATATCGCAAATCTTTCAGAGTTAAAAGAGGTTTTTGAAAATGATAAAGAGTTAGAGAAGTGGCTGGAAAATAGTGCAATAGCAGTAAATGACACACTTGTTTCTCACTTAAACATCCCTCTTCTCTCACGAGATAAAATTTCACTTTTACCACCAGTTTGTGGAGGTTAAATGTTAGAATTACATGAGGGTGGATTACCTGTTGAAGAGATATTAAATAGATGGTATGGAATATACA
>JAOZKZ010000174.1 GCA_029935075.1 Campylobacterales bacterium | reverse complement strand
AATTTGAACGATATGTAAATAAATAAAGGGTTTACGCATGGAAGATTGTTCATTAGAGTTAGATTCAAAAGTATATAGTCCACCTACAGAAGATTATACGCTTTGGTCAGAGAAAAAACTAAAAAATATCAGCGACTTTGTAGATAAAAAACTCTCTTCTTATGAAGTTCCAACAGTCATCGTTTTGGAAGTTGGGCACTTTACACTTCCAAAAGAGGAAGAAAATCTTCAATGGGCTTACCAAAACATGGCTTTTGCAAATGCACTATGTGGAGAAATTATTAAAAAATATAAGTTTAAATTTAAAATAATTCCTACACTTTTGGTAAATAATTTAGATAGTGAAGAAGATAGTACTTCACAAGAAATTATTGATGACATGGTTAAAGATCAAAAATATATCAATAAAAGATCACTTAAAATCATCTCTGAAAGAAACCTTAAAAATCGTGCCTTTAAAGCACTAAAAAATGATAGTAGCCTAACAGAGCAATTTATCAACATTGATGGAAAAGCATATCTTAAAGATGATGATTACCAACATGACCTTGCTGCTGGCTTTGTAAATGAAGAGGGAGATATTATTCCTCGATGTGGTTTGATTCTCACGAGTTATTTAGATACGGTCAGTAAATTAGCACGAGAACGCTTACACCAAAATGATGAAATAAACCTTCTTTTTATAAGCTTTTCACAACTTTTTCATGAGTATAAGCGCGTTATGTTAGGTGTTGATATCTACGGGAAAACACATAAATCTCTTCGTATAGATCCTATGATATTTCACTGGGCGTATCTTCAAGATAGTGCCCAACTCTCTTTTAAACCAACTTCTACTTCTCTTTGGGAAGATTTATCGCTTTAAACTTTTAAGTGATGAGGGATAACAAATTTCAAAATTTTACAACATTTAAAGAGTTTAGATTTGAGGCGAAGTTTAGTTGGCGATGCAAAAGCATCGTTAGCTAAACTTCAACGAAAAAGATAAGCTTTTTAAATGATTTGTAAAAATTGAAATTTGTTATCCCTCATTACTTACGATAGAAGATGTAGTAGCCTTTTGTTGTAGCGATAAATAGGGCAATGGCAACATTAAGATATACCAAGCCTAGCACACCAAAGAGATAAATTACGATGGGTGCGGTGATGATATTGATAAGACCTGCAAGCATTACAATATTGTTTAAAAGTTTTGTCTCTCCAAGTGTAACAAGCATGTTTGTAAATTGATGTCCATAAAGATAAAAAACCAAAACAAATGAGAAAACTTGAAGCAGTGTTATCATAAGTGGTGTTGGTGTATTTCCAGAGACAATACCGAGTATCCATTCAGCATTGAAAAACACTACCAATGCCATAGGCAACATGATGGCTAAAATTAAAAAGAAAAGTTGTTTGTTCCTTTTGAAAAACAATTCACTAGACTCTTCATAAACTTTTGCAAGATAAGGGAACACAGTTCTTGTTAAAGGTTCTAACATGCTTCCAATCGCACGAACGATCTTTTCAACTATAGAGTAATAACCAACAATAGCATTACTCGCAAAAAATCCTAGAATGATGACATTTGCAGTCACATAAAGCTCAACCGCAATCCGCGAGGTAAAGATATACCAACCATCTTTGAGATAATATTTTATTTGTGCAAATGAAGGCAGATAAAAAGAGATATTAAAATGTTTCACAGCTACATAAAGTGCAATAGCACCAGCTATAACTGCCCCCAAAGCATTAAAAAGAAGCACAAGATAAAGATCATCAGGTGTTTGCACATAAATCAAAATAAGCACTGTAAAAATAATTTTTGCCAAAGCATTTAAAATCGTGATATATCGCATCTTCTCAATACCTTGAAAAAACCAAACAGGAAATAGCACCTGCCCTATAACCAAACCATAAGCGATATAATAGAGTGAAGCATTTTGTGACAGTTTATCTACAAAAAGAATCAATAGTGTTAAAAACAGAAGATAAAGAAGTGCAATACCAAATTTGATGATCATCACCGTACTAAAGATTTCATCAGTTTTAGTTTTATTGTGTGAATGAAGTGAGATCAAACGGGTAGCGGAGAGATCAAATCCATAATCACTAAGCATCACACCATACATGATAATAGCAAGTATAAATGAGTAAAGTCCAAACCCATCAATCCCAAGAACTCTAACAAGATAGGGAAATACAATCAACGGAACTAAATAGTTAATACCTTGAAGCACCACTAAAGAGGCAAAATTATCGCCAAGTCTTTTTAACGTACTTTGATTTGAGTTTTCAGTCATATGCCACCTTTAGATGTATATCGACTTTTAAACTATTTCTTGAATTTTTAACAGAGTTTGAACTGTAGTTTCTAAATCCTCTAATTTCAACATATTTGCTCCATCACTCAAAGCAATACTAGGATCAAAATGTGTCTCAAAAAAGAAACCGTCAACACCAACAGCGGCAGCGGCACGAGCCAAAGGAGCTACAAACTCTCTCTTTCCACTACTTTTCCCCCCTGCCCCTCCAGGCATCTGAACTGCATGTGTAGCATCAAATATAACCGGAGCAAATTCTCGCATAATCATAAGACTTCTCATATCAACTACAAGGTTTCCATATCCAAAACTACTTCCTCTTTCAGTTAACCAAAGTCCTGCTTTTTCACTATTTTCATAAGTTGGCTCATCATACCCTCTAGTTTTTAAAACTTTAAGTGCGGAATACTCCATGTCAACGGGATTCATAAATTGTCCTTTTTTGACATTTACAATAGCTTTTGATTTGGCTGCTGCGACAAGCAAATCCGTTTGACGACATAAAAAAGCAGGAATTTGGAGAACATCTACAACATCTGCAGCTTCTTCTATCTGCCATGTTTCGTGAACATCTGTTAAAAGTTTATATCCAAACTCTTTTTGAACCTCTTCTAAAATTTTCAATCCGTCATGAAGTCCGGGACCACGAAAACTCTCTAGTGAAGTACGATTTGCTTTGTCAAAACTCGCTTTGAAGTAAAACTCAATTCTCTCATCTGTATCATACTGTTTAAGATTTTCTGCAATTCTCATGACATTGTCACGACTCTCTATGACACATGGTCCAGCTATCAAAATCATTTAGTTACCTTTAATTTTTTAATTTTTCCTCGGATATCTCCAAACATTACTACATCTTTTAACAGTGCAGAGGTGCAGATACCTTCATCATTGATATTTAAGAACATTTCACCTTTTTGACTGGCAAATATCCTTTGATTTAAAACTACAGCAAGTATATGTTCTGACTTTTCAAGGAGTTGTGAAATTTCTTTGAGCTCTTTTCCATAGAGTGAGCGTACATCAATCTCTCCATTTTTTTCACTTGCTCCGATAGCAGGTAATTTTATCTCATCTTTTGTCTCAAAATCTTTACCCAAAATAGTTTTCAAATTAAAAAAAAGTGTCAAGATATCATTATTAGCAAAAAATGGCATAACTTTTTTTGAATCACTCTTTTTATCACCTCTTATTCGAGTACTTAAAAGGTTTACCTCTTTTTTCTTATAATCAAAAAGATGGTGTTTTATATCTGTTTTACCTTCTCTTTTTTTTCTACTTAAAAAGATTTGGGGCACTAAAACTCCATCTTTTACAATGCCAGTACTCTCAAAAGTTTCAACGCGACTTCGACTCAGTACCTTAGCTAATCCAGTTGCACGAGCTGTAATTTTTATCTTATAAGTGCCATCCTCAACATGCAAACTTGCAGTTGCTTCTCCAATACTTCCAAAAAAACCATAATAGATATCATACTCAGCATCTATGCTGTAATTTGAAGGGAAAAGTAAAGAGGAGAATAGCAGTATTAACAATAATATCTTTTTCATAACCGTGATTGTACAAAAAATAGACTAATTTAATACTTTTTCATTTGATATAAACCCAAATATCGGTATATTGCGTTAAAAAAAGATTATACATGATTAAAATTGCACTTGTTGGCAAACCAAATGTTGGTAAAAGCTCTCTATTTAACAGAATATCAAGAAAATGGGATGCCATAACTTCTGATGTTAGCGGAACTACTAGAGATATCAAAAAAAGAGAAGTTCTTATAAACCAAACCCCTGTTCTACTTATAGATACGGGTGGATTAGATGAGGAGACTGAACTTTTTACAATAATAAAAGCAAAATCTCTAAAAGCAGCACGAGAAGCTGATATCGTACTATACATGGTTGATGGTAAAACACTTCCTGATGATGAAGATAAAAAACTTTTTTATGAACTCCAAGCATCGTGCAAAACTTTAGCACTTGTGGTAAATAAACTTGACAATGACAAATCCGAAGAGGAGATGGGTTGGGAGTTTAGTAACTTTGGAGCAAAAAATCTATTTTTTATCTCAGTATCACACAACAGAGGTACAAAAAAGCTTATAAATTGGATTGACTCACAAATTCCAAAAGAGGAAGAACCTGAGTTAGAGCTAGAAGAGGATGATGAGTTTTCTCTTGAAGATTTGATAGCTTCTGAAGAGATGGTGATACCTAAAGAGGAAGAGAGCAATGAGATAAAAGTTGCAATCATCGGTCGAGTCAATGTCGGGAAAAGCTCACTCTTAAATGCTCTTGTTGGAGAAGATCGCTCCGTTGTAAGCCCCATAGCGGGAACCACAGTAGATCCTGTAGATGAACAGTTTGAATATAAAGATAAATTGATTACTTTTGTTGATACAGCAGGAATCCGAAAACGGGGAA
>JAOZKZ010000332.1 GCA_029935075.1 Campylobacterales bacterium | reverse complement strand
AGCCATTACCAAACGAATAGTGATAACAACCCATCCATTTGCACCAAAAATCACAAAAAGTAAAACATCTTCAACAACAGAGTGACAAATCATCAAAAAAGTGGCTATATAAAATAGGTCAACTCTGTTTAAATTTCCAGTTTTTGACTCATGTATCAAGATGCCTGCACCATAAGTTATACCCAAAATCAACCCTGCCATTATCGAAAAAGAGCTATTGACCTTTTTTTGATAGTTTTGCATCATCTTTGTTGATTTTAGATAAGACATAAAGAAGATAATAACTGTTACTAAAATGATAACTTTTATCGACAATATAGATACATTGTAAAATGAATTTTGTAACAATTCAAACACATCTGTATAACTCTCTTTGGCAATGCTTTCTATACTAGACGCACTATCTTTAAAAAACTCTTTTGGTATATACAAAATAGGTATCACAGTGATAAATGCCATACTAATTCTCAAAATAAAAGAGTAACTGTAAGAAATCCCTATCTTTTTCATAACCGCACTCTCAACAACCAAAGAGTGTGCTACCCCTAAAAAAGTTGCCAAAATTGTCCATTGATAAGCCGATAATTCCAAAGGAGCTAAAAAAGCGATACCAGCATATAGGTTAAACAACATACCGGCTGCAATTCCAAGAGCTGCCTCTTTTGGTAAATCCAATATATCTGTAATTGGCTCAAACAAAAAAGATATATATTTTAATACATCATAGTAAAGTAATAAGTCAGCCAAAATATAAAGTGGAATGATAAGCTTTAGTACTAACCATGCACTATTTGTAGAGGCTTTAAGTGTTTCTTTAAAATTAAACATAGGGTATTAAGCAGGGGCACTTGCCCCTACTCTATTTTACTTTTTATCGTGCAGTTTTTCAACAACTTCTGCCAAGTCATGCTCTACATTTGGATCAATATGAATATCATCATCTGTAAGCACTCCAGCTTCTGGGTCATTAAACACTTTCATATCTATCTTCCCTTCACTTTTAGCAACTATCACCGAAACAGCCGCATCACCTGTGACATTTACCGCTGTTCTAACCATATCTAAAATTCTATCCACACCCAGAATAAGACCAATTCCTTCAACTGGAAGTCCAACTTGTGTAAATACCATTGAAAGCATGATAAGCCCAACTCCTGGAACTCCAGCCGTACCGATGGAAGCCAAAACACTCATCATAATAACTGTCAGATAACCTGTAATTCCTAAGTCAACTCCGTAAGCATTGGCGATAAATACAGTCGCAACACCTTGCATGATAGCGGTACCATCCATGTTTATCGTAGCACCAAAAG
>JAOZKZ010000034.1 GCA_029935075.1 Campylobacterales bacterium | reverse complement strand
CTAAATATAAGTCTATTGTGCAGATAAATCTACATCTTTATATATATAGTACAACTCTGTTTCAACAATCCCATCATAATTTTCATCAATATATTCACGATGCAATTTAGAATCAGAATATTTATAGCTTTTTGAAGAGACTATCTCATTTGCATCATGGTTTCCTACATGTTTAAATTCACTTATCTTTTGACCAGCTTGGTTATAGACATAACTTATCCATGAACCATCTGTAGATATAACTTCTAAATCACCATTGTGATATCTATAATTAAAAACTTTTGTTACGCCCTCTTGCTCAGAATAACGCTCTGTTCTTGATAATATTCTGCCATTTATATCATAATTATATGATATAAATGTTGTATAATTAACACCTTCGATTTTTGTAGGATTTTCATATGAATCATAATATGTAGTAACTACTCCCTCATAAAATTTTTCTACCTTTTTATTTAGTTTACCATCTAGACCATAACTATACTTTGCATTTTCTAGATGAGGTATCCAATTATCCTCTATATCATCTACTACTGATATACTTTTAATACTTCCATCTATATTATATTTATAATCATACGCATACTCAATCTCTTGATTTACTTCTATATCAAAAGATTTTTTTACTAAAAGATTTTTCACATTTTCTGGATTTCCCTCTATCAAAGTTTTTGAGATTTCACTATTATTTTTATAATCATAGACAATTTGGTACTTAATTCCACTCTCTTCTTTAATTTGAAATTCAACTACACCATTTTCTTTGACAACATTTGTTTTATAGATAAACTTTTTTGCATACTCTTCAGCGATAGGAATAGCTACATCAATATTTGAAACATCAACTAGATACATTTTTTTACCCGTCCATTTATTTATCATCATCACAATAGCTTCTTCATTATTTGGTGCAAAATCTATAGTAGTCACAGTTGTAAATTTAGCATTATATTTTGCTCTTATCTCCTCTTCTACGGCTGACAAATCAACACCGCCGACAACTTTAAGATCTGCAACAATCCCTGTAATGGTATTGTTATCCCCCTCCCAATTTTTATCATAAACTTCTATCATGACTTTAAATGAATCAGTATTAAAGATATTAGTCAATGTTGGAGTTGCATTTCTCATCAAAAGTGAATCTCTTTCTGATAAATTTGGATAATTATCTAAACTAAAAGTTTGCAATGTCCCTATAAGTTCCCAGTTCCATTCACTATTTGATAGTGATTTATATACATCACCATTCTCTATGAGATAATCAGCACCTTTTACCTCCCAGCCATTTGAACCATTATAACCTGTATCTATATTGCTATCCATATCTATGAAATATTGAAAATTTTCTATATTATCAGGTAAACCTGCCCAAAAATTTGTAAATATTGATATATCTCCATCTTTTTTCATCACAGCCTTTGAGCTTACATCCCATGTCCAATCTCTCTCTACACTAACCATTCGTCCTAGCTTTGAAGTGTCATGGGGTTGTTTAGTTACACCACTATCTGCACCTCCTCCACATCCTGATAATAGTAGTGTTGATAAAATTGCTGAGCCTGTTAAAAGTTTTAAATTTCTGTTTTTCATTTTCTATTCCTTAATTTTTTATATGCATTCAGAATAGTATTTTTATTTAACTTTGTCAATATAATTTATAAATATTAGCGTGATAAATATATTTTTGTTACCTTATGAAGCACTTAAGAAAATAAACTTTAATAATTATCAAATTTTGTTAAAGTTTATTGACATCATGAAAAAACTACATTAATCTTAAAACATCAAAAAACATAAGGATTACCAAAATGAAAAAAACAACTTTAAAACTTTTAACAGGCTCAGCAATTTTATCAACACTACTATTATCAGGATGTGGAGGTGAACTTAGAAATGGTAGCATTGTAACTAAGTCAGCACAACCTCATCATATTAGTTCTAGAAGTGCATATGCTCCAGTAACAGATGCTGAAGACGCTTGGCACAAAGATGTAACAATATCTTCTATTTATGATAGAACAATTGAAGATAATCATAAATTATCTTTAGATATTTTATTTAACCAAGGTATATCAGATAATGCAAAACACTTTCAAGTTTATATGAATACAGATAATAATTCTGATACTGGTTGGTCTATAGGTGGTGGAGAATATGCCACAACTGGAGCTGACTACATGATAGAAGATGGTGTTTTATTTAAATCAATGAGTAAAACCGAGTGGATTTGGGAAGAGATGGACAAAATTGATTATGAAACGATTCAAGAAGCAAATAATGTTTATAGAATAAAAATATCAGGAAGTTCGTCATCATTTATGTCCATAACTGACATTGATAATATAAAAAATCTATCTATATCAGTAGAGCCCATAAATGAAAAATGGCAAGATACAAAAAACTTTATTTCTGAAAGAAGTATTGAAATTGCTGTAATAGGTGAAAATGGTATAGTTGAGCCAAATCCAGTTGAACCAGACCCAGTTGAACCAGACCCAGTTATTCTAAATGAAACAGTCTATGAAGATGCAGAAAATGGTATATCTTCTAATTGGTTTACAGTATTAGGTCAATATGACCCACAACTAAAAGGTCCTGGAGCTGATGAAAGTAAAGGTTTTATAAAATTACGAACTGATTGGATATCACTAGGTAACGATTTATGGGAGAATAAATCAGAATATCACTTACCAATGAACAATCAAGAACAAACAATTTTATCTATTGATTTAACAAGTGATGGACTTCCAATACAACATTATACTTTAGGAGCCAAGGTAACAACTGCCAATGGTTCAAGAATCATACAATGGGACTCTTTTTATAACCATGAAGAGATGCCAGCTGAAAGATTTGTTGCTGATAACGGCGGAATACTAATAGTCCTACCATCGCCTGTTGAGATGGTTCGTGGATATGGATTTGCACCTATTGATTTAGAGAATAATTTTAGAGTTGATTTTAACGCTGCTTTAAAACAGTTTGAGCCAAATAATGAGATTATATCAATTGATACATTTATAGCAACTGGTGGAAACTTAGATAATATTAAACTATTATCCGAGTAAATAATTCAGAAGAATTTGGTATAAGAAGCGACCCAAAAAAGGTCGCTTTACTTTATTCTACAATTTTGATTACAACGCGACGGTTTTGAATTCTTCCCTCGTTTGTATTGTTATCAGCAATTGGCTGAGATGAACCAAATCCCTCCGCTGTTAAAATCCCTTCATCAACACCTTGCTCTACTAAATAAGCTCTTACTTTTTCAGCACGCTCACCACTAAGCTTCAAGTTATAACTCTCTTTACCATGTGCATCTGTATGTCCAGAAATTGAATAGTTAAAGCTTGACTGTTCTTTTATAACTTCTGCCACTCTGGTCAAAAGCATCTCACTTTTTGGTGTCAAATCAGTACTATTATATTTAAACTCTACTCGACTTAAAGCTAAAACATTATGGAGTTTAGCCTCCGCCGCTTTTATCGCATCAGCTTTGAGTTGAGTTTGTTTTTGTGCTTCCATCTGTTTGTTTAACTCTTCTTGTGCTTGCTCTTGACTCAACTTTTTAGCTTCTAAATCTTTTGCCAATGCTTCTTGAGCTTGTTTTTGAGCAGCTCTTTGTTTTTCTAACTCTGCTTTGGCATCTTCTAACTCTTTTCGCTCATTTTCTAGTGCTGTTTTTTGCTCTTGGATTTCTTTTTCTTTTGCATCAGCACTCTGAGTTATTAAAAGTGCAGCAGCGGCTGCGGCTGCTTTTATCTTTTCAGATTTACCTGCAGCTTCTTTTGCATTTGCATCAAACTCTAACTTAGCTTTTTCAAGCTCTGCTTTGGCATCTTCTATCTCTTGTTGTGCTTTAGCTAATGCTGTTTTGTCTAGTTCTAATTGTGCTTTTATACCCTCAGTAGTATTTTGGTCTTGGGTAAATTGCATCTTTGCTTCTTCAAATGATGCTTTATCTAGCTCCAATTGTGCTTTCATTGTATCAGTAGTATTTTGATCTTGTGCAAATTCTATTTTTGCTTCGTCTAATGATGTTTTTTCAAGTTCAAATTGTGCTTTCATAGCATCAGTTGCATTTTGCTCTTGTGCAAATTCTATTTTTGCTTTTTCAAGCTCTGCCTTTGCATCTTTATTTATCTGCTCTACATCTAGGATACCCGCTCTCATTTCAGCTTGTTGCGCTGCAGATGCTTTACTAGCATTTTGCTCTTGTGCAAATAAGGTTCTCTTCTCTTGCATCTCAGCTTGTGCAGCTTCAACTTCTGCTTTAGCCTCTTCAATCGCTTTTTCCTTTTCTTTGAGCTTATCTTGGAAAAAAGTTATTTTGTCCTCTTCTTCTTTTATTCTAGTCTTAAATTCTTCTTCTGCATTTGCTTTTGCAGCTACTCTCTCGGTTGCTAAAAGTGCAGCGGCTACAGTTGCAGCTTTAAATTTTGTAGCTTTAGATTCCGCATCTTTTGCATTTTGTTCAAATTCAGCTTTTTTACTTTCAAAATCTGCCTTCATTTTCTCATACTCTGCCTTGAGTTTTAACTCAGACTCTTTTAACTCTTTTGCAACTTCTTCTTGTCGGCTACTCTCTTGAGCAATTAAAGCTTTTGCCTCTTCTATGGATTTTTCACCCTCTTCTATTTTTGTAGTCTGATCTGTAATTAAAGTTTTGGCAAGCTCTATTGCTTTTTCACTCTCTTCAATTTTTGAGGTCTCTTGAACTAATAAAGCTTTAGCAGCTTTTATTGCTATTTTGTCATCTTCTATTTTTTTAGCAGCTTCGTCCTCTTTTGCTATGCGTTGATTTTCAGCCTCTATTTTTGCGACTCTCTTCTCTTCATCAGATATCTCTTTTGCTTTTTTGTCTTCTTGGGCTTTTACAGCTCTTAACTTTTCAGCTTCTACCTCTTCTTCTGCGGCTTGTGCCTTTGCAATCTCTTCCGCCTCAGCAGCTAAACGAGCAGCTTCTGATTTTTCCATCTCTAACCGCTCAGCTTGGGCTCTAAGCTCTGCCAAACGCTCTGACTCTGCTTTTTCAAATGCAATATCATCTTCACTTTTAACAAAAAGTGTTTTTGGATTATCTGTACTAATCTGATGAGTCTCTGCATCTAGTGAGAGCTCATCACCACTCTCATGTTCCACTACTTCTACCACCTCATGTTCTACCTGCTCTGTTTTATCCCCACTACATCTTGAAAAAAATATTATAACACCAAGTAGTGCTAAAACGCTTACAACCTTCTGTCTTATGTTTTGCATGCTATGCCTCCAAAAAAATTTACCTTATTGTATTAAAATTTGATTGATAAAAGCGAATTATTGTAAAATGTTTTCAAATGAAAAATATAATCAACTATAATCTTATTGTAATTGGCTCAGGAGCAGCTGGGATGATGAGTGCCATAACAGCAACTCGTTTGGGCAAAAAAGTACTATTGCTCGAAAAGCTACCAAAACTAGGAGCAAAATTAAAAGCTACTGGCGGGGGGAAATGCAACCTTACAAATACACTTCCAAATGAAGACTTTATGGCAGATTTTGGCAGAAATGGTCGCTTTATGATGCCTGCACTCAATGCACTTGACCACCATGGTCTTCAAGAATTTTTTAGAGAAATTGGAGTGGAGAGCCATGCACCTGATGGATTGAGAGTATTTCCAATAACACATAGTTCAAACACAATTATAGATGCACTTAAAAATGAGATGCAAAGATTGGGTGTTGAAGTCATATGTTCACAAAGAGTTAAAAAACTCAAACTTGATGGCGATAAGATAGTGGGTATACTAACACAAGATACTAGTTACACATGTGAAAATCTTATCATTGCTACTGGTGGATTAGGGTATCCAAGCCTTGGTGCTGAGGGAGATGGCTATGAGTTAGTGAGTGAACTAGGGCATAAAATAACACCTTTGCATCCTGCTATGATGCCCCTTATCACAAAAGAGAAATGGGGAGCACATTGTCGTGGGGATACTATCGCAAAAGCGACAATTCGTATCGACCTGAAAAAAGCAAAAAAACTGCGAGCATGTGGCGATCTTATCTTTACAAAAGAGGGGATTAGAGGTCCTGTTGTGCTTGATTTCTCTCGTGAGATGACCCCTCTTCTAGATAAACATGGTGAGGTACCCTTACTTATAAACATGACAAAAGGGATGAATGAAGAGCAGATAAGAACTCATTTAAAAGCAAAGCATGAAGCATCAATATATGAGCGTGTCTCTTCACTACTACCAGAATCAATTTCCCATGCACTTTGTAAACTTTGCAATATTGATGAAAGTAAAACATTTAATAAAATAGCAGGACAAGATAGAGATGCACTTATCAAGATATTAACTTGGACACCACTAACAGTTATAGGTCACGATGGTTTTAAAATGGCGATGATTACTAGAGGTGGCATATCCCTTAAAGAGATTAATCCCGATACCTTGCAAAGCAAACTTATACATGGTCTCTATTTTTGTGGTGAAGTGGTGGACTTAGATGGTCCGTGCGGTGGGTACAATCTGCAATGGTCTTTTTCTAGTGGATTTTTAGCTGGGCATTTGGGTGAAAAACCTAAGCTGACTCATAAACCTTTGTCTGTATAACACAATTTCGCCCACTCTTTTTGGCAACATAAAGAGCTTCATCTACTCGAATAAAAGCACCTTTTTGGCTATCATCGTCATTAATTTGTGTCACTCCAAATGAAGCTGTAATTTTTGGAATATTGCTCTCATCACTCAATTCAACAATTTCTCTTAACTTTTCTGTCACCAGCATTGCACCATCTATATCTGTTTTAGGAAGCAATACTACAAACTCTTCTCCTCCCCATCTAGCAAAGGTATCTTGAATCCGTATATTCTCTTTTATAATTTTGGCAAAGTTTACCAAAACACTATCTCCAACATCATGTCCATAAATGTCATTTACTTTTTTAAAATAGTCAATATCAAGAATAATCAATGAAAGATTACCGCCATATCTCTTTTTTCTTTTTAGCTCGGAGTCAAACACTTCATTAAATTTTTGCCTATTATAAATTTTAGTTAAGGAGTCATAAGTTGCCATTTTTTCATATCTTTTGGACTCTGTTTTGATATCTGTAATGTCAGAAAAACTTATCACATACTTATACTCTTCCCCTTTATGCTCTTTAATACTGACTGAAAATGATTTTGGCTCAAAATTACTATTCATCATCGTAACAATTTTTTGTTCACCCTTTTGTTTTTGCAGATACTCTATCCAATCCTCATCTTCTTGAAGCAAACTCAAACTAAAATAATCATCATGCTCTAAAAATTTTTCACATATACAATCATTTGATTGTGAAAACTCCTCTACACTGTCATGTGCAAAAAAGTCTAAAAAGGTATCATTTCCCAAGTTTATCTTATTCCCATCAGTCACAATGACCATATTGTCTGTCGAATTGAGAATAGCTTGAAGTTTTTTTGACTCAAATTTAAATATTTTATGCATCAAAAAAATCTGTTTTGCAATTTTAAGTGCAAAAATCAATGATAGTAAAAGTGTGCCAATAATGAGTGCTAACTCCATATAGTTATACTGTTTTTTCTTTGATGCTATCTCAATTCTGGTCTCTTTTAAGTTTAATTCTGTAGTTAAAACAATCTTATTTACGTCTTCATTGATTCTATTAAAAAATGAGGGCATTGCTTTATTGGTTCTTATAACATCTTTTGCCGTATCAACAAGTTTTATATTATGCGTCTTCAAATATTGGTTTTTCATCTGAAGCAAAACCATAAGTGCATCAATGGTCTCTGTAATCTCAGAAAGCTTGGCATCAAGCCCCAGTTCTTTTATAGAAATATTATCTTGTGTATCATCTACAATATAAGTAATCTGTTCTTTAACGCTTAATTTGTCAACAAGATTTAAAGCAATATCTCTATTTAAAACCCCACCCTTATCTAAAATAGTTAGAGATTTATTGATATACTCCATGTTCTTACGGATTCTTTTCTCAAATAGTTCAATGCCTATTTCATTGCTTGTTCCTGCTGACATTTCAAAGTAATTTGATCTTATTTTTGCAATATCTTCTATGAGATATCCACTTATTTTTATCTTTGATTCTTGATTTTTAGTTTTTTCATCCAAAGTAGCTACTAAATTTAAAAAATAGATATGTGTCAGAATAAGCACTAAAAAGCTAATCGCAAATAATCCAAGTAAAGCTATAATATATTTAAGTGTTGTTTTATCTTCAATTTTTTTCATAAACTAATCTAAAAATCCATGTTTTTTCATAATCTCTTGTCCCTTTTTTGATACAGCATAACTCATAAAATCTTTTGCAATATCTGGGTATATAGAGAATTTAAGAAGATTGATATAAAGCTCTTTTTTGGGTGCATATTTTTCATCAAGTGGTACTATATCTAGCAACGCACTCTTTCCAACTGCTTTCCAATTTATAACTGTATCTACCTCACCTTTCATCAAAGCACTATTTACATCACGAGAATCTATACCAATTCGAACACTATTGTCATATACCCCTTGAAAAAAACCATCTCCTTTATAACTTGTCAATATTTTTTTAGTCTCACGTCCTATGCTTCCACCTTTGGGAGTACACAGCATGGTCGCTATATTTTCATTTAAAAAATCATCAAGAGTTTTTATATTTTTAGGATTTGATTTTTGAACAAAAATTGCTGCTTGGTTATATCCTATATATTGTGATTCGAGTAGATAACCCTCTTTAAAATTATTTTTTCGATATGAGTTTGAACCGGGAAGATAAAGGTCACCTCTTTTTGTATCTCTTAATATGTTATATAAATCTTTTGAACTTCCCTGCACTATTCTTATCTTACAATCATGCTTTTTCTCAATAATCTTTGCAATCTCAGCTATAGGTTTAACCATCGTTGTGCCGCAATAAAAAATAAGTGAGGGTTTCGTTTGTGCAAAGATATTTGAGTTGAACAAAATGAATAGTAAAAAAATTAATATTTTTTTCATACTGTTTCACCTTTAAGAAGTTCTTTTATACTTGCAATCTCAGGACTAGGCTCTCCAAGATAAAAACCTTGAGAAAAATCAGCACCCATGGTTTTAACCATATTATAAATCTCATCATTGTGTACATACTCAACAACCGTTTTACTTCCTAGTTTTTTAGAAAATGCGATAATCGCTTCGGTGATAATTCGTGAATTTTCATCTGTATCTATATTTTTGATGAGACTTCCATCTATCTTTATAAAATCCGCTTTTAAATTTATGATATGTTCAAAGTTTGCATAACCAGCACCAAAGTCATCTATGGCGATTTTAGCACCATAACTTTTTACCGTTTTGATAAAGTTATTGATAAAAGCATAGTCTTTAATC
Organism: Campylobacterales bacterium; assembly: GCA_029935075.1. Classification (GTDB taxonomy): domain Bacteria; phylum Campylobacterota; class Campylobacteria; order Campylobacterales; family QNZT01; genus SZUA-1433. Next base: position 5,303 of record JAOZKZ010000034.1, on the reverse strand, counting down.
TCTTCGGATTCGGTAATCTCAAATATAACACGATTTGCATTTGGATAATTCTTTAGTTTTTTAAATATATACGATGATATCTCTTCATCTAAGATATCTTCCACTGTAATGTTGAGTGAAAAATCATATTGTGGTAGTTTTTCAAAAGTAGCAAAAGTTTTATCTATCACAATTTTAGTAATTTTTGTATAGAGTTTTGCTTTTTTTGCAATCTCTAAAAAGAAAAATGGGGAGATGACTTTACCCTCTTTATCTATCATTCTTACTAAGGATTCATATTTTGTGATAGCTCCTGTTTTATTATCAATTATGGGCTGAAAAAAGGTAGTCAACCTATCTTCCGCAATAGCTTCTTTTATCTTTTTTATCCATTCGATATTATTCTGATAATCTGACTCTTTATTCATGTCATTAGCATATAACAAAAACTTTTTATTCTCTTTTTTTGCCATTTTTCGAGCTAGACTCGCACATGTTAATAAGTTTTCATAGTTTTCACCAACTTGGTAAAATGCGATACCACCACTAAGCGTAATACTAACGCAACTTTTTGAATCACACTCTATCGTCTCTTTTTCAACATGATTGATAATATCACTCATAGCTTTTTGACAATTTTGCTCAGTCAACATACCCTCTTCAAAAAGGAGTAAAAACTCATCTGCATGTAGTTTGTAAAGTTTTGAGCTTGTACTTTTGGAAATTTGACTTAAAAGTGAGCCTAAGTGTCTCAAAACATCATCTCCCATTTTACCACCGTAAAAATCATTTAAATTTGCAAAATCATCAATGTTTAAATAGAGCAGTATAGGCTTTTTGACAACTTGTAAATCATCCAAAAGTTGGCTTCTGTTTGGTAGAGCTGTCAAAAGATCAATTTTCTGTTTTTGAATCTCCTCTTTACTCTTTTCAAGTTCAGTCACATCATGTCTAACACCAATATACTCTATGATTTCTCCCCTGCTATCAAGAACAGGAATGATTGTCGCATCTACGATATAAAAACTACCATCTTTGGTTTTGTTTTTTACCACACCATGCCAAATCTTTTTTGCTTGGATAGTTTCCCACATCTCTTTAAACGCATCTTTTGGCATATCTCGATGACGGACTACATTGTGTGACATTCCAAGAAGTTCTTGTTTACTAAAGCCAGAAATCTCACAAAACTTTTTATTGATATAGGTAATGATTCCTTTGGGGTCTGTTTTTGATACGATACTGGTTTCATCAATTGCCATTTTATAACTATCAAGAAAAGAAATGTTTTCATTGAGTTTTCCACTCATGTGGTTGAAGGCTAAAAGGGCATTACCAATCTCATCTTTGGTATCTGCTTCTAGTTGGATATCTGTTTTACCTTCAGCAATCATTTCAGATGCCGTTTGTAGTTTTTTGAGACTTGTAGCAATTGAGCTATAGAAAGCACTAAAAATATAGAGAGCAAAAAATATGATTGCAAAGAAACCTGCTAGGGCTAGAGTAAAACTTATAAGCATCTTCTGGCGTAAACTTTTGACTAACTTCTCATAACTTATCGCAAGTGTTCTATATAGGGTGTTATATTCATCTATGACTGCTGTTGCTTGTTTGAAAAAGAGTTTACTATCATATGTGGGTGTTTCAATCATGATAAGATTTTTATTAACAATATCGAGTATATTGTTTAGTTTATAAGAAGATAGTGTTGTCTTTTTTTGAATAAGAATATAACTATCCATTTCTGTAAGTACTTTATTATCCACCAGGTTTGTTTCTAAAGACTTGATAAGTGTATAGGAAGAGAGTAATCTATTTTTTTGCTTTTTTGAAATTTCTCTTTGTGTAAAAATTCCAACGGCCTGTCCTCTTAGTTGTCCAATGTTCTCTTCTAAAAGAAGTAATTTTTCTTGTAACATTTGAGCCGTATAGTTTATTTTTTTATCTTCACTATTTGCAAAAGAGGTTATGATAGCAATTTCATGAAAAGTTTTAATAAGCGAGGAGATGATACGGCTGTGTGTTTTAAAGATAGTTCGCATGGAGCTTTGTCCATTGAAATTGTCAAGATAAATGAGTTCTAGTTGACTTAAAGCATTGGCAAACTCTTTATTATGTCTCAGCCTCATCAAATGGATATCATCAAAATCTATCAGACGAGACAATCTTTGATTTATCTGTTTTTCACTCTCTCGAAGACTCTTTTTAAAAGTACTATCTCCATTTAGATAGCCATTACTAACTCCCCGATGTGTCTGTATCGACTGGATAAGGTTATGAATAAGGATATTATAAGATAAACCAACAAGTTGATTACTGTATGTATCATTTTTTTCGATATAGTTTACAAATGTTGTACGAGAAGGCAAGATAAGCAGTATAAAAAGTACAGACATAGCTGTAATGATTTTAAGCTTAAATGGCAATTTATTCATGAGTGAAACTGCCGGTCGAATTAACTTATCAAACATACACCATCCTTAATATTATTTTTATATCGACTAAAGTCAAAAGATATTTAACTTTAATTAACAATTTAAGTAATTATGATATAATCAAATCAAATAATTCTTGGAGGTATAAAATGCAGTATTTAAGACAAACAGTGGTGGCTTTATCGGTTTTATTGGCGGGGGTTGGATGTAGTGAAAATCCTACGCAAAAAGAGTTAACGGATGAAACTATAAGGTTAAATAAAACTTTAATTGATGAGGGAGCTATAAACCCTAAAACTCAATATTTAAAACATGGTGAGGATGTAAAAGTTGTACCAGCAGTTCAAGCAGTTGAAATAGATAAACCTGTAGCATATGTAAATTATGACGCAAAACTTGAAAAAATTATAGTAGATCGTGATGCTGCGATAAGAGCAAATGTAGAGCTAAAAAAAATAAATAGTGCTCTTAAATCTCAAACATCAACTTTAAGTGAAAATCAATCCTCATCAAAAGGAAAAATTGCAGCAGGAGCCGCAGCACTTTTAGCAGCACAGCAGTTAACGGCTGATAGAGATGGTCAGATTGCAAAACTTATAGCTGAGCGTGATGAAGCTATTAAAGTAACTTTAGGGATGAAAAAAGCTAACACGGATGTTGAAGTTCAAACATCAGACCTGAACACTCAGATACAAGCACTCATGCAGACTCAAAGTGAGTATAAATCTGCATCAAGTGAAAAAATTGCAGCTTCTGTTTTAGCAGTAGAAGATGCTCAAAAATTAACAGCAGACAGAGATGACCAGATAGCAAAACTTATAAGTGAGCGTGATGAAGCTATCAAAGTTACTTTAGAGATGAAAAAATCTAGTGCAGATGTTGAAGTTCAAACATCAGACCTAAATACTCAGATACAAGCACTAATGCAAACTCAAAGCGAATATAAATCTGCATCAAGTGAAAAAATTGCAGCTTCTGTTTCAGCAGTAGAAGATGCTCAAAAATTAACAGCAGACAGAGATGACCAGATAGCAAAACTTATAGCTGAACGTGATGACGCTATCAAAATTACTTTGGAGATGAAAAATGCTAATGCTGACCTTGAAGCAAAGGCTTCTCTTGCTGGAACCCAAGCAGATGAAAAAATGCAAGCACTTCAACTATCAGGAGATAAATCTGTCACATTACTAGAAGATAGAAAAAGAGAGCTTGATAAATTAACAAATGATTTAAGCCATATGAATGACAATATCGCAAGAGAAACAGAAGCCAAACAAAAAGCTATAGATGAACTCTCCGAGTTCAAAACAAAACTCACAGCATCTGCAACAGAGCTTTCAAATGCACAAAGTTTAACCTCTGATAAAGATGGAAAGATTGATAGTTTAGGACATGAGCGGGATGAGGCTATCAAAGTTACTTTAGAGATGAAAAAAGCGAATGAAGAGCTAAATGAGAAACTAAACAATTTAGCACAAGTGCAAAGTGAAAGTACCTCAGTATCAAAAGAGAAGATAAGTAACTTAGCATCGCTACTAACTGAGGCGGAACAGTTAAATGTAGATAGAGATGCAAATATAGAAAAACTTACAAAAGAGAAAGATGCAGCTATCCAAGTTACGATGGGTATGAAAAAAGATTATGAAACTCAAAAATTAGCTTTAAATGAAAAAATTGCAAAACTTATAGCTGAGCGTGATGAAGCAATAAAAGTTACTCTAGAGATGCAAAAAGCTAGCAAAGATTTTGAAGATCAAAAAGCAAACTTGGGTACAAAGATACAATCATTAATGCAAACTCAAAGTGAAAATGAATCTTCTTCAAAAGGTAAGATTGCAACCGCAGCCGCAGCACTTTTGGCAGCACAACAGTTAACAGCAGATAAAGACTCTAATATAGAAAAACTGATAAAAGAGCGTGATGAAGCTATCAGAGTTACTTTAGAGATGAAAAAAGCTAGTGCAGATTTTGAAGCTCAAAAATCAGAGTTAGATGGGAAGATAGAAACATTAACGCAGACTCAAAGTAAAAATGAGTCAGATTCAAAAGAGAAGTTAACTAAGCTAGCGGCATTGCTAGAAGAAGCAGATAAATCAACTAATGACAAAGATACAACTATAGCAAACCTCACAAAAGAGAAAGATGCAGCTATCCAAGTTGCAATGGGCATGAAAAAAGATTGTGCAGACTTTGAAAAGTCCATGCAAGAGAGTGCTAAAAATGAGTCATTATCAAAAGAGAAGATAGTAAAATTAGCAGCACTTCTGTCAGAAGTTGAAGAGTCAACAGTTGATAAAGATTCAGATATAGATAGACTTACCAAAGAGAGAGATGCAGCTATCCAAGTTTCAATGGGTATGCAAAAGAAATTAGAGGATGGGAAAAAAGCGAGTAATGAAAATGCCAAAAAACTTGTACTCGACAATATCGTCAGTACTTTTAAACTCTCAAAAGTAGAGTTTAAAACCGGTAGTGCAATCTTAACCGACAAAAGTACTGGACTACTTGATAGAGTTGCAGGAATTATGAGTGAACATGCAGGGTATAACTATAAAATTCAAGGGCATACAGATTCTCAGGGTAAACAAGCATCTAACGTAAAGCTTAGTCAAGCAAGAGCGGATAGTGTAAAAAGTTACCTTGTATCAAAAGGTATTTCTGATGCAGTGTTAAGTACTGAAGGCTTTGGTGCTTCTGCTCCAATCGCGGATAATGCAACCAAAGCGGGAAGATTACAAAATCGTAGAGTTGTTTTTGAAATCGTAGATTAAACCCAAATTATGCAATAGACATTGAAATATAGTGTTTGTGCTTTGCATTAGAAATTTTAGGATAAATTTGAGCTTATGCCATAGCATAGGCGATGATTTTTCCTAAGATTTATGATGT
>JAOZKZ010000173.1 GCA_029935075.1 Campylobacterales bacterium | reverse complement strand
TTGCCACACTTATCAATGGTTATAATGAAGAGATAGTATCTGTTTTAAGAGACTATTTTGGTGATAATATGATTTTGGATTCACTAAATAAATATCATGATAGAGTTTCTGATAAACTATTTCAAACGGTTAAATCATACCTCTCACAATCTTTAGCATCTGCATGATTTATCCCAAAGCCCTTACACTTTTAGAACAATTTAGCAAAGAGAAATTTTTAAAAGAATATCAAGCAACACTTATCGGTGGTACTGCAATCGCTTATCATCTAGGACATAGAGTGAGTTATGACTTAGATATTGCATTTGTTCATAATGAAACTCTTCCTGATCTTAGTTTTTTAAAATCATATGAAGCAACTCCCTTAGAATTTGATAGTCACATAGTTGATACTGCCATAAATGAAGGTGGAAATATTGATAATTATCATAAAAGATTTTCTATAGATGGTGTTAAGGTGGATTTTGTAGTCAATCCTTCTAGCAATATCTTTGAGAGTGAGATACTTGAATGTGATGAGGGTGTTTATCTGAATTCATTAAAAATCACAAGTTTAGAAGCACTATTTAACCTCAAGTCTCTACTTTTGCTAGATAGAAATAAAATACGTGATATGTATGATGTAGTGTATCTTTTAAAATATTGCGACTTTGAAGCTAAAGATGTTTTAGAGATTATCAAGAAGTATCGTATCACCTATAGAGATGAAGATATTGTAAGACTTATCGCATCTAAAAAACCTGATGAGTTTGATATAGAGTTTGAAGGCATTGTCGAACCTAAAATGGACATGTTTAAGTATGAACAATTACAAGAATATCTTGTGTTAAATCTGAGTTTGGTATCTTGATAATAACAGATAGAAAAGTGGCGGGTTTTCAAAATTCACGCCATTTAAGTACCCATTTAGTAGATGGTGTGTTTACTTGTTGATTACTAGGAATGCTGTTATATCGTTGTTAGCCCATAAAATTGGGCTTAAGGAAGCGTTTTAAGTTGAGTTGGAGTCTCGTCCGCCGCGCCATTTAAAAAATCTATCCTAAATTCAGCACCATTATCACTATTTTTGACACTTATTTTCCCACCCATATTCTCTTCAATAATCAGTTTTGACATATAAAGACCGATTCCTGTACCTTGTCCTTGCTCTTTTGTTGTGAAGTAGGGTTCGAAAATACGCTCTATTGTCTTTTCTTTGATACCTCCACCATTATCTTTAAATATGATGCTATGATCTTTTATGCTTATTTCAATTTTTCCATATTCGACATGATTTTCGATAATTGCATCTTTTGCGTTATTTATAAGATTTAAAATTACCTGTTGAAATTCACTTGCGTAACTATCAATCTCAAAATCATCTCCAGAAATTGTAATGATGATATTGTAATGATTTAATTGTGCTATCTGTATTTCAATAACTGTTTGTATTTTTTTAAGTATAAAAAATGGTTCTTTAACTTTATCAACTTGATAAAAATTTTTAAAATCATCTATTGTTTTACTCATAAATTGGATGGTTTGACTATTTTTTTTAATTAATTCATCAATGAATTCTTTATCAACCAATCCCTCTTCAAAATCATCATCTAAGTTTTGGATATTGATATTGAGTGCATTAAGTGGTTGTCTCCATTGATGGGCAATTGCACCTATCATCTCTCCCATGGCTGCTAGTTTACTTTGTTGCATGAGCATTTGATCTTTTTGTCTGATATCTTCAACTTGTGATGCAACTTTTTGTTCTAAGTTAATGTTTAGTGCTTCTACATCTAGCTGTAGTTGCTTGAGTTTTGATATATCTATGACAGAAGAGATTCTTACATTTTTGTCATTCCATACGATATCATGACCTCGTACTAGAGCAAAAAATAGTGAACCATTCTTTCTAATCATTTGTGCCTCATAAGGAGATTGATTAGGATTTTTCATTTTCATTTTGATTAATTCTTGTGATAATGGTGCAATAAATTCAATCGCATGTTTCCCAATTAACTCTTTTTTGGTATATCCATAAAGTTTAGATATAACTTTATTGGCGTGAATACATATACCATTTTTATCAAAAACAAAAATCCCCTCAAGAGTTGATTCCATTAACATCTCAAAACTCTCAAGTGACTCTTTGAGTTGTTTGTTGTGTCTGATGCTGATGAGATATTTATAAAGTACTAAAAGTAGTATTGAGGCAATAAGTCCAAACCATTGCAATAATGTTTTGATATCAAACTTTTGTGCATATGAGACTTGGAGCCAGCTGTCATAAATATTTTGTACATTTTTTGCATCAATATTTTTTACAGCTTTCTCAAAAATAGAATAAAGGATAGGATCATCATTTCGAATTCCTATACCAAGCTCCCAACGCTCATCAAATTGCCCATCTATTTTTAAACTATTGATGTGATTTCTCTGTATTTCATAATTTAATGTTGGCAATGCATCTATATAACCATATACTTTTTGTTCTTTGACTAATTTTAAACCATTGGCGATATTATCAACTTCTATGATATTTATATTGGGATATTTTGTTTTAAGCAATTCAATAAAAGCATATCCTTTAACCATTGCAATTTTTTTATCTAAAATACTTTTTATATTATTGATATATGATTTTTCCATTGTGGTAGCAATTACTAATGGAAATGAAAAATAAGAATCAGTAAAATTTAGAAATGTCTCTCTTTGAGGTGTTTTCATGATAAGTGAAAAGATGTCACACTCTCTTTTTTGACCGAGCTCTAGTGACTCTTGCCATCTTTTTGTAGGTACAACTTCTATAGGCTTTTTGATAAACTTTTGAATATATTTAAAGTAGTCACTACTCATGCCCACATGTTTGCCATGTTCGAGTTTTTCATAAGGCATCCAGTTGGGGTCAATACACATTTTAATAGATTCTCTGTTTAGAAGATAAGTTTGTTCTTCTTTTGTAAGAGCGTTTTTTTCTGCTTTTAGTGGTTTATAAATCATCGACGAGAGGTCTCTTTTGGAATTAGCTTCTAATCCTAAAAGTTTATAAGTATTTGCAATTTCTCTAAGCCTTGGAAGTTCAATGGTACCTAATTTAATATCCGGAATAAGAGCAAGTTTTTTTAAGGTATATGCTTCATAGAAGAGGGCTTCAATCGATTTATTTTGCGTATTATATTTTTCAAGGATAAGGTTGATACTCTCTTTGATATGAGAAAAAGCATATTCCCACCCTTTAAGTGAGGCTTTACGAAATTTATCAACCAATTGGGGATTGCTTTTGGCTAATTTTGAGGAGGTAAATAGCATATCTCCATAAAAATCAAAACCATAATCTTTGGGATCAAAAATGATAGATTCTATCCCTTTTTGTTGTAGGATGAAAGGCTCATTTGAGATATATGAAGTCATAAAGTCTACTTTATTATTGATAAGATCATCCGGATTAAAACTAGTTTCTTTTATGATAAAGTCATGTGTTGTGATACCTTCAGCCTTAAGCATCGCATTGATAGCGGCCATATCTTCTATCGCATTGGAAATCATCACAGTTTTGTTTTGTATATCGTGTAGTGTTTGAATATCAGGTCGTTTTTTAGCATGAAGAATAAAGGGTGAGGATTGAAAAATAGCACTTAAAAGGAGGATATCTTTCTCTTTATGTAGTATAAGCGAGGATCGTCCAGTTGCAAACTCTGTCTTTATGGTATGGATATCGTTGATTGTATCAATGCCATGAGCATACTCTTTGATTGCTACATCAATCCCAGCATCTTTATAAAAACCTTTCTCTTTTGCCATATAATATCCAGCAAATTGAAACTGATGTTTCCATTGAAGTTGAAGTGTGACAGGTGTTAAAGGTTCAGATGCTTGAAGTTGTATCACTGCAAGCATTGCAAATAAGAGTTTTAAGTATGACATACTTTTTGTCTATCTTTCTCTTTTTTTGCAACTGAAACTTCAATCCTGTTTCTGCCATTTGCTTTTGCACGATAAAGAGCTTTATCACACCTTTTGAAGACAGATTTCATGGTATCTGTTGTTGATATTTGTGCGATACCAAAAGAGGCAGTAACTTGGCCCGCACTTTCATGGTGATGGTTTTCAATAAGAACTCTTAATTTTTCAACAATCTCTTTAGTTTTCTCTAACTCTGTTTGCGGAAGAATTATGACAAATTCTTCACCACCCCATCTCGCAAAAACATCAATACTTCGAATACTTTTTTGCATCATCTTTGCAATTAAAATCAAAACTTCATCTCCTATAAGATGTCCATAAGTGTCATTAAAGTTTTTAAAATGATCTATATCGAGTACGACAAGATAAGTAGCATGCTCGTACCGTTTCACTCTTTTTAACTCATAGTCAAAAAGTTCATTAAATTTATTTCTATTATATACCCCTGTTAGCCCATCATGATAGGCTTTTTTCTCTGTATGGATTTTCTCTATGTTCATCTTTGTGATATCGGTAAGACTTAAAAGATAAGAGTCCCTGTTTTTATGCTCGATTTGTGATACATTGATATGATAAGCTTTTGGATCACCATTGGTACTTATGAGCGTAACCGAGCGTTTGCTCTCGTCTGTTTTATTGATAAGGTCATAAAAGCTTTCATCTTTACTGACAAGACCCTCATGCAGATAGTTTGGAAGTGGTAAAAAGATGTTTAAAAAGTGTTCACATTTTTGGTTAAATGCTTCTACACTTTTAACTTCAAAGCTCTCTAAAAAAGCACTATTTGCAAACAGAACTTCTTCAAAGTCCGTTACAAGCAAAAGATTTTGTTC
>JAOZKZ010000172.1 GCA_029935075.1 Campylobacterales bacterium | reverse complement strand
TAAATAGATTGTATCCCAAAATAGCAAACAATGTCCCCAATACTACTGGATAAATGATTGAAAAAACCATAAACATATTTTTCCCAAATGCATCTAAGATATAATACGCCGTAGGTCCAATAACAGTTAGCTCTGGGTCAAAAAGTGAAATCGCTCCTATCCTAAAAGTTTCCAACGGATTTGCTAAGGCTAAAAAGATGATAACCTGCTCATCTACATTGCTCTGCATCATAACACCAATAAGTATAATATCAATAAATGCTAATAAAATAACCCAAACAAAAAATGCAGTTCCCAAAGCGATATCTTGACTTTTTACCAGCGTTGAGATAAAAAAAGCAATTCCTAAAAAGACCCAAGTCAAAGCAAAAAGAAGTGCCGAATACAAGATAAGCATCTCCCATGGTACTGCAGCCCCTTTTACAATTCCCCAAATCACACCAATAATCATCGCCACAAATACAGGAAAAAAGACCGTTACAAAACGCCCCAATATTTTACCCCAATAGTAACTCTTCAATGAGATAGGAAATGAGAGCATATACTCTAAAACATGACTCTCTCTATCTCCTGCGATTGACCTAACGGTAGTAATCAAAATAAAAATAGGAAGAATTACAATTGTTACTTGGATATACACAAGTAGCAGACGACTTAAACCACTAAATCCCATCACAACAGACTGCGTAACACCTGTAAGAAAAAACAGAGCTATAAGTCCACCAAAAACTAAACTATAGACATAAAACCACTTTGCACGAATAGACTCTTTGATATCTAGTCGAGCCACTAACCATAATGTATTCATCTATTTAAACCTTTTTTTCTCTCTTCAAGTGCAATTGACCTTTTTGCCATCTCATCATAACCTATAATTTCCGTATCTTTTGGCTCAGTTCCAGCCTTGTGAGCTGCAAAACCAAATGCCATAGGTGTAATGCTAATAGTACTCCATTTAGCTTCTCTCGCATTTACCCATTCACCAGTTTTAACATCTGTAACCCAAATAATTGCTTTGTCAGCCCACTCTATCTCATCTTCCACAAACCAAAGCACAACACAACCAATATCATCAAAATAGTATGTTCTTCCAGTAATTGGGTCAGTAGTTTGTGCAGCATACATCCGTTCACTCACAACCATCTTGCATCTTACACACATATCTCTATCCCAATGCACATCATGGACACCTAATTCAATCTTTCGTTCACATCCAAAAAAAAGCAGAAAAATGAAAAAGAGACTAAAGAGTTTCATCTGATACAATCTTCCCCAAATCCATATAAACTACACGATTAACAAGATGCTCTATCTCATCTAATCTATGCGTAATAAACAGTAAAATTTTATCCTCTTTAATTCCATCAAGAAGATTATAAAAACTTTCTCGTCCTTTTGGGTCAAGGTTTGCCGTTGGTTCATCAAAAATTAAAATATCACTATTTTTAGAAACAGCGATGGCGATGAGTAGTTTCTGTTTCATTCCCCCAGAGAGTTTGAAAAAAGATTTTCCCATCTGATTTTCAATGTCAAGTCCCATTTTATGTGCATTATCAATAATTGACTTTGTTGTGCATCCAGAACTTTTTGAGACATACTCGATAAGCTCTTTGCAACTCAATTTTATCGGAGGTGGAAGCTGTGGTATAAAACCAATATGCTCAACCACTTCTACTCTTTGCTCAATTGGGTCAAATCCATTTACTCTGATTTGCCCACTACTAACATGATAATAACCAAGTATTGCTCGAACAAGCGTTGTTTTTCCAGCACCATTTGGTCCCATAATAGCTACACGATCGCCTTTTTTAAAAGTAACAGTTACATCATCAAGCGATTTATCTTTATAAAATTTCTTTGTTATATTTTGTACTTCTATCATAATAAATCTGTCAACCTAAAATTAAAATTTAGTGCATCTGTATGACAAACATCGATACAGCGTCCACACATGGTACAATCTCCACTAATTACATGCTCACTTTTTACGCCTTTTTCAGCTCTTGCTTTTGCATGTTTGGCTTTGGTTAAGTCCAAGATATGAGGTTCAGGACAAACTCCAGAACAAGCCATACAGTGATCACAGCTGTCATTCCATTGTACTTTCGTTGCAGATGCCCAGCCAATTATTCCGTAAGTTGTTCCAACAGGACAGATATATGTACACCAAGCCCTTGAAGAGACAAATACATCAAATAAAAATACAACTAAAACCCAGATAAAAGCAACACTCCAACCATAAACGATAGCACGACTCATAAGTCCCACAACACTGATACTCTCAAAAACGATGTGCCCAGTAATAGCTGCTAATCCTAAAAATATTAGCCAAAAAACATATTTAATTTTATTACTATATAGCTTAGCATAAGGTCTTTTGTTAATAATCCCTTTGGCAATAAGTTTTCTATGTGTATGTTCTGCAATGTCAGCCAAGATACTATATGGACAGACCCAACCACAATAGGTTCTTCCACCGATGAGTAGATAAACGATGACGATAGTTGCCGTTCCGATAACCATGTTGATACCAAGCTCATACTGCGTTACAAAAACTTCAAGTGCCGTATAAGGATCTATCATATGAAATCCTAAAAACCTTGAAGCATTTAGCGTACCCTCAAGAATCTGAATATCAAGAAAAAATGATAAAAAGAAAAACAGATGAATTGAAATAACCGACAGCCACTTCCAAAAACGCCAACTAAGTTTAACCTTGCCTTTGGCATTTTTGATAAAAAATGTACTCATCAGAGGTGTTTCAACTAACTCTTTTCGACCTAAATTATACTTATCTATAAACATAGTTGTTTCCTATTTTTTAAGTGCCTTAGCTCTATCTGCAAACTCTGCAATCTCTTTAGCCAATGTATCTAACTCTTCATCACTTAGGTTTTGTAACAAACCATACATGACATAGTTTTTCTTCTCACCACTTTTAAATGCAACTAACTCTTTAGAAACTTTTTCATAACTCAGTCCGATAATTTTAGTTCCTATTCCACCCTCTCCATTTACACCATGACAAGATGCACATTTACTTTTGTAAAGTAGACTTACTTTAAATGCACCAACATTTCCAGCTTTTTCACGAAGAGCTTTTAATTTATCATCTGCTTCACCTTTCTTCTCATCTTCTACCAATCCTGAAGAGCTATCAATTGGTGTTAAAGGTCCAGAACTCATAGAGCCTGCACTTGCACTCTTTTTACCCATCTCTACCAAAAGATCAGACTTTCTAAAAATCTCATCTACTTTTCCAAGTGCATCTATATCTTTGTCAATGCTAATTAAGTTCCAAACTGTCCCAAGCGTTACTACCAACGCCAATAATGCTAAAATATGTCTAATCATTTGCTTCCCTTTAATGCTCTAATTTCTTTATTAAATTGTGCGACTTCATCTGAGAGTGATTTTAACTCAGCTTCTGTCATCTTATTTACCAACTCGTACATAAATATATTTTTCTTTGGGTCATTTCGATACTTAATCATCTGCCCATAGATATAATTTCCATCTTTTTCCAAAAGTGAAGGTCCTATGATACCATTTGCATAATCATCATGACAAGCTGAACACTTAACCATAAAATCATGACTCAGTGCACTTTTCAAAAGGTCAATTCTCACATACTGATAGGGTGTTGATGCTTTATGATCTTTCTCTCTAACCGCAATTTTTCCATCAACCACTTTTTGGTTTTTAACTCTTTTCTCTGCATCTATCCTTGTAAAAGTTTCATCAGCTGAGGAGTTATCATCATCTTTCTCATCATAAGCGTAGTAAAAACCTTTTTTATCTTTTTTTAACTCTTCTTCATGTTTTACCGCTTCTTGCTCAACTCTTTTTTCACCCTGAGTAACTTTTATCTCAGATACATCAGCCTCAACTGCATTTACAGTTGGCTCTTTTGATTTATCGCCCCCGCAACCAATCAAAACAGATGCAACAAAAATCGTAAAAATTCTTTTTTTCATCTTTTATCCTTCCCCATAATGTTCATTAAAACTAACTCTTGGCTTTATTGCCAACACCGATGTCGGACAGACTTCAACACAAACTCCACATCCAACACAAGCTTCTAAAATTTCTGGTTTATTACCACCATTTTCATCTGCAATCATACGAATTGCTTCACTTGCATTTGGCAATGGACACATATCTGCACAAAGGGTACAGGCTTTGCCCTCAAATGTATCTAGCTTTTGAAGTACTTTCTCTTCAAGCTCTCTTTTATCTGATTTATTTGGAAAATCTTCTAACTTATAATTTTGAGCTTCACTTGCCGTCAAAGTTATAGTATTGTCATAAATCCTATTTATCATCTCTTTTGTAACAGTTTTATTTTCCAATGCGATACAAGCATTCATGCGAGGTGTGATAGCAATTCCCATCTCTACCTTTTTAACATCTTCAACATGATGGTCTAACGCTCCACTCGGACACGCCAACACACACGGAAGAAGTGGGCAGAGATAACATCCACGCCTAAGTGGGTCAATAAGTGGCGTACCAACCGCATTACCTTCATCTGCATCTGCTAAGATGATAGAATCATAAGGACACACTTGCAGACATTGACCACACTTGATACAAAGTGCCATAAAATCATGCTCATTTACTGCAGCAGGTGGACGAAGCATAAGCTTATTGTCAGCACTAAGATATGTAGCTCCACCAATTCCAGTTACTACAACCCCACCTAAAATTCCCAATGCAGAAATCTGTTTCATAAAGTCTCGTCTACCGTTTTCTTCACTCATCTTTTTATCCTTGGATT
>JAOZKZ010000171.1 GCA_029935075.1 Campylobacterales bacterium | reverse complement strand
CTCATGGATTAAATCCTGATGTGAAATTGAAAGATAGTGGAGTTGAGTGGCTGGGGGATGTGCCTGAGCATTGGGATATAAGAAAACTAAAAGAAATTGCATCTTTCATTAATAGAGGAACACCTCCATTATACACCCAAAATCAAATCTATAAAGTAGTTAATCAAGCTACATTTAGTAAAAATAGATGGGATGAAAAAGGTATTCGATTTCATGCAACTAAAAATATTAATAATGACAGAGGAAAGCTTGAAAAAGATGATATATTACTAGCATCTACTGGTGGTGGTGTTCTAGGCAAAACTTGGCTTTTTAATGAAAATAATGGCATTTATATTGCAGATAGCCACATCACAATCATAAGAGATTCAAAAAATAGGTTTATTTCAAAATATATATACTATTTTTTTAGCATCCACTACGATTTGATTAATGGTGTTCTCAGTCAAGGCTCTACCAATCAGACTGAATTACAAAAAAGCTGGTTAAAACAATTTTTATTGTCCTATCCACCCATTAAAGAACAACAACAAATCGTCAACCACATCGAAAAAGAAAACAGCAAAACTGACAAAACCATAAAAGCCATTGAAAAAGAGATAACCCTACTAAAAGAGTACCGAAAAAGTCTCATTTCAAATGCCGTAACGGGGAAGATTAAGGTTTCTTAAACAATATGCCGATATAATATTCACCTAAAGGGTGAATAAGTTGGAGATAAGATTTAAGACAAAAAAGCTTGAAAAGTGTTACCTAAAATCTAGTGAAGCACAAAAAGCTTTTGGTATGCAAGTTGCAAGAAGATACATTTTAAGAGTTACAATCTTAAAAAAAGCAAAATCTTTCGACGAGCTATATAAAATTCCATCACTACATTTTCATCCTCTTAGCGGTAATAGAAAAGGTGAATTCGCCATCAAGCTTACGGCCTATTGGCGTTTGATTATTACAAATGATGGAGATGTCTTTGATATCGCCAAAATCGAGGAAGTGAGTGACCATTATGGAGACTAATATATATCAATCAGACTTAGCCATACATCCAGGAGAACTTTTAGAAGAAACTCTTGAAGAGATAGCTATGAGTCAAGCTGAATTAGCAAACCGTTTAGGTAGACCTTTACAAGCTATCAATGAAATCATCAAAGGTAAAAAGAGCATTACCCCAAAAACAGCACTGGAACTTGAAGATGTTTTAAATGTTCCAGCACATATATGGGTAGGATTAGAAGCGGAATATCAAATGATAAAAGCAAAAGAGGAAGAGCAAAAACAGATGCAAGAAGAGAGTGCGTTGTTATCTTTATTTCCTTATCTTGAATTAAGCAAATTAGACTTGGTTCAAAAAACACGTGATGTTCTTGTCAAAGTAGATGAGCTAAGACGGTTTTTTAGTGTTGCTAAACTAACACAAATAGAACATGTTAAAAGCTATCAACCAGCATTTAGAGTAACAAATAAAAAAACAGTCTCGCATGAAGCTATTGCTGCGTGGCTACAAGCTGGAAAGATAAAAGCTGAAACGATAGAGACACAACCTTTTGACCATGTAAAACTCAAAACAAAGCTCCCTGAGCTCAAAACACTTATGCATGATAATATCGAAGATGCAACACAAAAAATACGACAACTTTTAGCAGAGTGCGGTGTGGCTTTTGTCATGTTGCCTCACTTTAAACACACCCATGTAAACGGTGCTACTTTTTGGTTAAACAGCAGAGAAAAAGCAGTCATCATGATGAGTTTAAAAGGTGGTTTTTCTGATATCTTTTGGTTTAGCTTTTTTCATGAGATAGGACATATACTTTTACATGGTAAACGAGAGTTGTTTTTAGAAGATGGTCATTGTGACCCTGCTTTACAAAAACAAGAAGATGAAGCAGATATGTTTGCTAAAGATTTATTGATTTTACCTAAAGCATATAGTACATTTTTAGAGCAACATGATTTTAGTAAGCAAAATATTTTATCATTTTCCAAACAGATGAAAATCAAGCCTTCTATCATAGTGGGAAGACTTATGTATGAAAAGATAGTCCCTTTTAATGATTATCGCTTATGTAAATTAAGAGATAGTTACAAATGGGCAAAGGAGTAGATATGGAGTATAAAATATTTTGTGACGAGAGCAATCATTTACAATATGACGGCTATGACATTATGGTTTTGGGATCATTAGAGTGTCCTTCTGATCAATATGAAAAGATAAAGAATGATATTAAAAATATTAAACTAAAATATCACAACAAATATGAGTTAAAATGGACAAAAGTCTCTTCTAGCAGAGGTTATATGTACAAAGAACTTCTTGATTATTTTTTTAGTAGTTCTATGCGTTATCGTGCAGTTGTAGTTAAAAATAAGACTAAATTAAATCATAAAAAATATCAACAAACACATAGTATTTTTTATTATAAAACCTATTATCTAGTTCTCAAGTATCTAATGAATCCTAACTATAGTTATAAAATCTATTTTGATAAAAAAGATACTCAAGGTAAAGTAGCTCTTGACAAACTACAAGAAGTGTTCAACAATACAAAAGAACTTCCAACACCATTTTTACAACATATTCACTCTCATGAATCACAACAGTTACAATTAGTTGATATCCTTACAGGTGCAGTATCTTATAAAAATAAAGACTTAAGTGAAAGTAAAACTAAAACTAAAATCATCTCTTATATTGAAAGAATGAGCGGTCAAAAATTGGATATGACTTCTCCTTTAGCCTATGACAAATTCAATATTTTTATTCAAGATTTATCAAGAGAATATTGATGAGTTTAATGCTAAAACCACTTAAAGATGAAAATAACCTCAATGAATTTGACATAGAAGAACTTTATATATCATTCAAAGAAGATTTTATTGATAATACTGTTTATTTAACAAAAGATACCACTTCTTATGAAATTGCTGTGCATGCAGATGATGTTTGTCCTTGCCTATTTGGTAAAGATAAAAAAGCGAAGAGATTTTGGCATATCATCACAAAAAAAGAAAATAATTTTAAAAAACGAAATAATCCTTGTCAAGATGCAAAGGAACAAGATCGCTCTTTTTGTAAAGATAGAGCAAAAAGAATCCATTGGATCAAGTATCTTATAGAAAATTGGCAATCAGAAAATGAAATCAAATCATATTATCAAAGACATGGTCAAGACTGGCGATTGATAATATGGTATACCTCTAGAGATTTTTTAGTCATTATTAAAAAACTTGATAATAACTTTGAGAGATTTTTAGTAACATCCTATATAGTATTTGGGAATAAGAGAGATAGATATAAAAAAGAGTTGCGTAATTATGAAAAAATGAAACCGATTGGTTGTGAATGGTTCTAAGCCGCTCTTAAGGCAGAGCGGAAGCCACCTGAGAGTTCCATCTAAAGAGATGTTCCTCTATACCATTTGGTATATCAAGAAGTGAATTATACATCGACCATACTAAAATAAACTTGAACCAGATAAAATAAATGTTACTTTTTGAAACAATTAAGCATAATTGATACCCTATGTGTAACTTATCTACTCACTTTATACTTTAATAATTATAAAAAATAAGATATAATAATTTAAATAAGATATTTACAAAGGTACTAAATGCAACATGTTGATACCTCTGAAAAAGGTTTTCAAAAACTTATCATCAAAGAGTTGTTAACAGATGGTGGATATATACAAAGTATAAGTTCGGACTTTGATAAAGAGTTTTACATCAACAAAAAACAACTTTTCTCTTTTATACAAGATACCCAACCACAAACCTATGAAACGATTATAAAAAAAGGTGAAAGAGCTTTTTTAGTGCGACTTGATAAAAAGCTAAAGAGTGAAGGTATCGTTGAAACACTTCGTAAGGGTGTGAAGTTTTTTGATAAAAGTGTTCAACTGTTTTATCCGCAACCTGCAAGTGCGCTAAATCAAAAAAATATTGATAATTTTGATGCAAATATATTTTCCGTAACAGAAGAGTTGATTTACAGCACTTCACACGCAAATCGTATAGATCTTGTGATTTTTATCAATGGAGTTCCAGTGATCACGATGGAACTCAAAAATGCTTTTACAGGACAAGCTGTTAAAAATGCGATCAGACAGTATCAAAATGATAGAGACCCAAAAGATGTTATCTTTCACTTTGCCAGATGTTTGGTGCATCTTGCAGTAGATACTGACCATGCTTTTATGACCACTAAACTAGATGAGAAAAAAAGTTTTTTTCTACCTTTTAACAAGGGACAAAATGACGGTAAACCACACCAACCTTATGGTGCAGGAAATCCACCAAATTCAAACGGTATCAAAACAGAGTATCTTTACAAAGAGGTATTAACCAAAAACTCGTTGGCAAATATCATTGAAAAGTTTGTGCAACTACTCATCGAAAAAGACCCTGATACCAAAAAGGTCACTAAAAAACTTATCTTTCCAAGGTACCATCAACTCACAGCCGTCAGAACATTGCTAAAAGATGTCAAGGACAAAGGCATTGGCGAAAGATATCTTATACAGCATAGTGCAGGAAGTGGTAAGTCAAACTCTATCACATGGCTTGCACATCAACTTGTTGGACTTCATGATAAGAGCGATGAACCCATTTTTGACAGTATTATCGTTGTGACGGATAGAACGGTTTTAGATAAACAGATACGAGACAATATCAAAGCTTTTGCACAGGTAAAAAATGTTGTTGTAGCTATCACAGGAAAAGAGGAGAGTAAGACAGGTCAGTTAAAATCTGCCTTGGCAAATCAAAAAAAGATTATCATTACTACCG
>JAOZKZ010000170.1 GCA_029935075.1 Campylobacterales bacterium | reverse complement strand
CCACATGGGCAGAAGGTGTATATTGTGCACAAAGAGCACATGAAAAGAGGTTTGAAAAGAAAAAAGAGAGTAGTAAAAGTATCTTCAAAAAATAGCTCCGTGTTAGTACCCAATTGTACCAAACGGAGCTAAAAAACTAAATATTAATTATCTTAAAATCTATATCTTAAAGATAATCTAATATCTTGTGCTTCTTCAATTGGATCCATACCCATTTGTTTAGCTTCATCCATAGTCATCGGAGCACCACTTCCTCCAAAGAAACCCTGACTTCCTGTATATTCGTAGTCAATTTTTGTATATCTAAGCTCTGCTGAAAAACCTTTTGTGATAGGTAAGATATAATAAGCCTCAACAGCATCACCACGAACTGCCATTTTAGAACCTATAAGTGTATCTTCTCCATAAGTAAACGATCTCCAGTATTTACTACCGTGGTTATACTCTGCACCAACTTTAGCACCATCAACTAAAAGACAAGGCCATTGAAGTCCTACCCAGTATGAAGTACCAGTCTCTTCATCGTTTGAACCCATCATCCCTTCTTTTTGCATAAATGCCGCACCAGCTTGTGGATTTGCTTGAAAGTTTGCTAACATTCCAGATACAACTTGTTTTTGAGTATCTGCCATTTGTTGTTGCGTAGGTTGTGCAATATTTTGTTGTTGTAATGCACCTTGTACACCTTGACCAACAGCTCCAAACATTTTGTTTGTATTTACAGATGTGTAAGCATTGTCAGGCATTGATTTTGACCAAGCAAATGAAGCAAAGAATTTTGTGCTATCAAGAAAATCACTAATTCCATCACCGATACCATCAACTAGAAATGATACAGCTGCACCATCCATATCTCCCAAGTTTTTTAATTGTACACCTTGGTTTAAACCTATAACACCATCATTAATAGCCATCATACCAGTATTGTTCCCATTTGGACTCATCATTTCAGGGTCTGCCATCATAAAGCCAGGAACATTAAATGCTCTATAGTATGTAGTTGATAATTTATACTGACCATTATCATAAGGTACAAAGATAAATCCTGCAAGGTCAATATTTTCTAGTGAATTTTTATCTTCTGAATAATCACCAGAAGATTTAAATCCCGTATCCATGTTAAATCTAGCTCTTGCATTTGTTAAACCTCGTCCAAAACAAGTTTTAAGACTCATCCCATCTATGCCGGTAAGCTTATCTAGTCCAAATTTAAAACTTGCACCATCAAACTCCATGTTGATTATATGTCCCATTGGAGATGCTGCTTTATCATCATCTCTAAGATTTATCAAGAAACCATTTGTAGATGGTCTTCGTCCAAATGATGCTGTCCAGCTCATATCAGATCCAAGAAAAGTATCATTCATATATAGCCAGTATGCTTCTTTTAGTTTGATACTATCATTTGTCAAAGTCTCATTTGTAACCCAGTCAAACACATCAAAAGAGTGAGCTGACCCTCTTTGGTTCATACCCATCATCCCTTTTGGAGATGCACCATAAGCTTTGTTATAAGATAACTGACCTTTAAAAATCATATTTTCACTTGGAGCATAAGCCATGTTTATCCAAAGTCTATTTGAAAACAGAGAATCATTTTTATGTGTTTTTCCATTTGCTGTTGTATATTCTAAACTATCCACAGCTGTTCTAAGGTCTGCACCAAACTTGATGTTATCTTTTGCATCGTGAGCTTTTACAGCATTTAACTTTTTATTGAGTTTTTTGATACTCTTTTCTAATTTCTCAATTTTGGCATCATAGTTTACAGTTTCTGTTGCTACAGCAACTTTAACAGGTGCTTTAACAACCTCTTTTGCTTTTTGAACAACTGGTGTTGCTACTTTAGCTACAGTTGACGCAACCGTATCCATCGGGTAAGTTTTTGCCATAGGCACATTTTTTAAGTCAGCAGCTGACACACTTGACACAACAAATGCAGTCACCATTGACATAGCGATATATTTTTTCATTCAATCTCCTAGTATAAGTTTTAGTTATGATATATTATATCTAAATATATATTAGACTTATATGAGAAAGTAAAGTTAAAAGGAGAAAAGTTAAAAGAGATTAACCATAATAGGCTAATCTCTTTTGAGAAATTTAGTAGCTATATCTGATAAAAAATCTTATATCATCAGCTTCGATATCAACTGCAGTAGGTTTTACCCAACCTGCACATCTGATACTTGGTGTGTAATCATGTTGGATATGTGTATATCTAATTTGTGATGCTAAGTTCTTAACACCAAAAAGATTAAAGTTCCAGTACGCTTCATAAGCATCACCACGAACCGCTACTTTTGATCCTATAGCTGTATCTTCTGCCCATGTAATAGGTGTCCAGTATTGAGAACCATGATTATATTCAAAACCAAATTTACCATCTTCTGTAATCATATCAGGGATTGTAGCACCAAGCCAATAACCTGTACCTCTCTCACTATCAGTTGAACCCAATAGTTGATGTCCGCTGTCTGGGTCATAATTTGTCATTGCAACAGATGCAAATGCTGTTGTGTTATCAAGAAAGTCATTTATCTCATCACCAATACCATCTACTTGTAGAGATAAAGCTGTTAAGTTTGCAGTACCTGCATCTAGAGATTTGTTTTTCTTACTTTTTGGATTAGTTGGATCAAATGGTGCACCTGTTTTAACTGTGCCAGTTCTAGCACCTTTTGTATCTATAATCATTGCATTTTCATACATAAGATTATATTGTCCATCATTATAAAGACTTCCAAGAACTACAAAGAAATCTACATTTTCATTTATATCAGCATCTTTATCTGTCTCTTGAGCATAAGGTTTATATCCAACTAAGTCATTAAGCGTCTCTATACCACCTGTATGAGCTCTACCATATACAAATTTTACAAAAGTTCCAGGAAGTACATATTTTTCTAAATTAAGTTGGAACATTACACCATTAACTTCCATATTTGTCACATGTGCTAATGGAGAAAGAGGTTTATCATAGTTTTCTCTATGATTTGCCAAAAAACCATCTGATGATTGTCGTCGTCCAATAGATAATGAGTAAGGGAGCCCATCTTCTCCAAAAGTATCAGCCCAATTAATAAAAGCTTGTCTAACTCTAAAAACAGCATCAGTTGCTTTCGAAGACTCTGACCAATCTTTTAAAGTAGCATCATGGGCTAGGTGACTTCCTCCCCAAGTGCCATACATTGCCATTTGACCATAAAATGTCAATTTATCCATTGGTTTTGATTTCATGTTTAAATATAGTCTAGTTGAAAACAAAGAGTCATTGCTGGCTTCTGTTCCTGACCAGTCTTCAACTGCCCCATTAACCTTGGTTTTGTAACTGTTATATTTATAATTGATATTATCAACACTGTTTCTAAAATCAACACTAAATTTAATATTGTCATACGCATCATGTGCTTTAACCACATTTAATTTCTTATCAAGTTTTTTGATTTTCTTTTTAAGGTTTTTAATCTCTGCTGCTAAATCCTCATTTGAATTTTTAACAACTACTTTTTTAGCCTCTTTTTTAACAACAGGTGCTTTTTTTGATACAACTACCTCTTTTGAAACTTCTGCTACTTTTACTGTATTTGGTGCATATGCACCACTTACTATAACTTCTTCACTTGCATTTAATCCGTGTGACAACATAGTTGCTGTTACAAATGATATAGCGATAATTTTTTTCATCTATTTTCCTATTATAAGTTTTTTTAATAATACTTTATATTATGAGTTATATTATAGTAGCAATAGATTTAAAGTATAATGAAAGTTTAAGAATAGGCTTATCACAAGGTTAATAAACAAGACAGCGGTGCGAAAGGATACGCACCGTCCCCTCTGCCTATAGAGCAGTAAACATGACCTTTGCAAAAATGCAAAATCAATCTACAAGGTTAATTATAGTGTAAATAGGATAAAATTTATCTTAATTAGAAAATTAAAGGACTTTATATGAAAATACCAAAATACATCACCATCACATATATAATAATTTTAGGCATCACTTTAGGAGCAGGACTCTTTGCAGGTGCAGTTGTAGCACCAGTCACTTTCCACAGCGAACTATATCTAGGAGATGAAATACTCAGTCGTTTTCAAGAGGGTCTTATCATGGCTGAAAACTTTGTAAGACTTGGATATCTAGTCTCTTTTACCGTTTTAATAGTTGCACTTTATGAGGGATACAAATATAAGATGTTTGACAGAGAAGCATTAACAACCATACCAGCATTTTTAGTTATGAGTAGCGGACTTCTGTATTCATTTTATTATATTCCTCAAATTTTAGAGTTTCAAAAAGAGGGTGAGCAGATAACTGAGAGTAAACTTTTTGAAAATACCCACTTTGCAAGTGAACTTGATTTCAAACTTTTTACCTTTGCACTTTTGGCTCTGCTTATAAGAACTCTATATCGTAACCTTAGGACTTGATGTAATTTCATCAAACTCTTTAAATTTTTTAAGATGATATGCATCAACTGCATATCGTCCAATCATTGCTGCATTATCTGAGCAAAATTTCAACTCAGCTAGATGTAGCTTTGAACCATGTGCATCACACAATTTTTCAATTTCCCCTCTTAGATAAAGGTTTGCACTCGCTCCACCCACTATCGCAAAGTCTTTTATATTTTTTGTTTTAAATATCTTCTTTAACTTTTGTATAAGATGTGCAGATGCTATCTTTTGAAAGGAAGCACAAACATCAGATTTGTCTTGTTCAGTTAAATCTCCCAACGCTTCAATTTGTAAACGCACTTGATGTTTAAGTCCAGAATATGAAAAAGCAATCTTTGGAGAGTGCAAAAGCGGAG
>JAOZKZ010000169.1 GCA_029935075.1 Campylobacterales bacterium | reverse complement strand
CTATTTTGACCGTGGGGATTTTCGTGTCAATGGGGATGTTGTGGATATCTATCCAGCTTATAGTGAGGAAGAGGCGATAAGAGTTGAGTTTTTTGGGGATGATATCGAGTGCATCTACTACTTTGACTCATTGACAAATCAAAAAACTGCTGAAAAAGAGAAAGTTATCATCTATGCAGCAAATCAATTTATCGTTGGTCAAGACCGTCTTAAAATTGCGATAAAAGAGATTGAAGAGGGGTTGGCTGAACAGTTAGCACACTTTAGAAGCAATGATAAGCTTGTAGAGGCTCAAAGACTGCAACAGAGAGTTGAGTTTGATTTGGAGATGCTAAATGCTACAGGTTCTTGTAAAGGTGTTGAAAACTATGCTAGGCATCTTACGGGGAAAAAACCAGGGGAGACTCCATTTTCACTTTTTGACTATTTTGAAGAGATGGGAGAAGAGTATCTTGTGATTGTGGATGAATCCCATGTCTCACTTCCTCAGTTTCGTGGCATGTATGCAGGAGATAGGAGTCGTAAAGAGACTTTGGTGGATTATGGTTTTAGAATTCCTTCGGCTCTTGATAATAGACCTCTTAGATTTGATGAGTATATCAACAAAGCACCAGCATATTTGTTTGTTTCGGCTACTCCTGCTGATTTGGAGATAGATTTGAGCAAGTCCAATATCGCAGAGCAGATTATCAGACCTACTGGGCTTTTAGACCCTGAAATTGAAATCATAGATAGCACTTATCAAGTAGAGAGACTACACGATGAGATAAAAAAGATTGTTGCAAAAAATGAGAGAGTTTTGGTAACCGTTCTTACTAAAAAAATGGCAGAAGAACTTAGTCGTTATTATCTAGAACTGGGCATGAAAGTAAAGTACATGCACTCAGACATAGACACCATTGAGAGAAATCAAATCATCAGAGGACTCAGACTTGGAGAATTTGATGTACTTATCGGGATAAATTTACTTCGTGAGGGGTTGGATTTACCTGAAGTTTCTCTTGTGGCAATTCTTGATGCTGATAAAGAAGGATTTTTGAGAAGTGAAACCGCCCTTATCCAGACGATGGGAAGAGCGGCTAGAAATGTCAATGGAAAAGTACAGATGTATGCAAAAAAGATTACTCGATCGATGCAAGCGGCTATTGATACTAAAGATTATAGACGAGCTAGGCAAATTGCTTTTAACAAAGAACACAATATCACACCAACAAGTACAACAAGAGCATTAGATGAAAACCTACGACTTGAAGATTATAGTGAGCTAGCTGAGAAAAAGTTAAAACAGAAAATTCCAAAACATGAAAAACAAAAAATCGTCAAAGAGTTAAAAGCAAAGATGATTCAAGCGGCTAAAGATCTAGAGTTTGAAATGGCTGCAAAATATCGTGATGAGATTGAGAAAATTAAAAAATTATAAAACTTTTGATATAATATGTTAATTATATTTTTAAAGGTCAACAATAGATGATAGATTTAAACAGTTCCGTGCTTTACACAAACAGAGAGCTTTCATGGCTTCAATTTAACTCACGGGTTTTGAAGCAAAGTAGCAAAGAGTCAAACCCACTTTTGGAGAGACTTAAATTTATCGCTATCTACTCTACAAATCTTGATGAATTTTATATGATTCGGGTTGCAGGGCTCAAAGAGTTATATTCTGCCCGTGTCAATACAGCAAGTCTTGATAACATGACACCCAAAGAGCAGTTAGATGAAATTTACAAATATTTGGATGATGAGAAACAAACTCTTGAAAAAAAATATAAAAGCATCACACTTCAACTTGAAGATAATGGTCTTATTATCCAAAGATATAGAAACTTAAGTGATGAGCTGAAACAAAAAGCAGATGACTTCTTTTTTGAAAATATCTTCCCCGTTATCATTCCAATTGCCGTTGACGCTACACACCCTTTTCCACCGCTAAACAACCTCTCACTCTCTTTGGCTATCAAACTCCAAGATGATTCTAGTGATTATGAAGATTTGAAGTTTGCAATGATTAGGATACCAAGACTACTGCCTCGTTTTGTGAAGATTGAAGAGGGTATCTATATCACTGTAGAGTCTTTGGTGCGAGCCCATGCAGATGATATTTTTCCAGGGTATGCTATCTTGGCAACGGCTACTTTTAGAGTTACTAGAAATGCAGATATCGTGATAGAAGAAGAAGAAGCGGATGACTTTATGGAGATTCTTGAACAGGGTTTGAGACGCAGAAAAAAGGGAGCATTTGTACGGCTTGAAATTGAAGAGGATTGTGATGATGAATTACTTGATTTTTTAGTGTCTCATCTTGAAATTGATGAAAAAGATATCTACTCATACGGAATTCCTCTCAATCTTGGAGCCCTTTGGAGCGTTATAGGAGACAAAGAATTTTCACACTTAAATATGCCAATGAATCAGCCAAGAAGTTTGCCTCCACTAAATCCAAATGAGTCAATTTTTAAGACGCTTGACCGTGAAGATATCATGACGATGCAACCTTACGAGAGTTTTGACCCCGTAGTGAAGTTTATACAAGATGCAGCAAAAGACCCAAAAGTACTCTCTATCCGAATGACGCTTTATCGTGTAGGGAAAAACTCACCAATAGTCCAAGCACTTATCGATGCTTCAAACAACGGCAAACAAGTGACTGCTATGGTAGAGTTAAAAGCACGGTTTGATGAAGAGAACAATCTTATTTGGGCAAAAGCACTTGAAGAGGCTGGAGCCCATGTTATCTATGGAATTTCAGGATTTAAAGTACATGCTAAAATCGCACAAGTGATACGAAAAAGTGATGATAAACTAAAAATTTATCTACATTTTTCAACTGGAAATTATAATGAAACCACTGCAAAAATCTATACCGATATCAGCTATTTTACCTCTAAAACGGACTTTAGAGCAGATTCTATCACCTTTTTTCATATCCTAACGGGATTTTCAAAAAATAAAAAACTAAACAATCTCAAAATGTCTCCACATCAGATGAAAAGCTCACTTCTTGATATGATAAAAAAAGAGCGAGAGAAAAAAGGTGATGGAAGAATTATCGCAAAGATGAATGCTTTGGTGGATACAGATATCATAAAAGCACTTTATAAAGCTTCTATGGAGGGCGTAAAAATCGACCTTATTATCAGGGGTATCTGCTGTTTGAGACCGGGTATAAAAGGTGTGAGTGAAAACATAAAAGTAAAATCTATCATTGGAAAATATCTCGAACACGCTAGAATCTTTTATTTTAAAAATGCCTCTCCACAGGCTTTTATCTCTAGTGCTGATTGGATGCCGAGAAACTTAGAAAAGCGATTTGAACTTATGATTCCAATGTATGATGAAGTGTTATCGTCTAAAATAAAAGACCTTTTAAATCTACAGTTAAATGATAATGAACTCTCATGGGAGCTTTTAAGTGATGGAACATATAAACAAGTGGTAAGGGATGAGGATATCAAAGCAATTGATTCTCAAGAGTATTTAGAAAACTATGTCAATAAAATTTATAAAGCCAATACAAAAAACAAAACTACTAAAGTAAAGAAGATATTTAAATGATAATGAACTACAAAGATTTAAGCCCAAAAATTGGGAAAAACAGTTGGATTGCACCAAGTGCTGATGTCATAGGCGATGTTACTATGGGTAAAGATTGTTCTATTTGGTTTGGAACTGTTATCAGAGGGGATGTTCACAAGATTATAATTGGTGACCGTACTAGTATTCAAGATTTGAGCATGGTTCATGTTACACATTATAAGAAAGAGGATAAAAGTGATGGAAATCCTACGATTATAGGAGATGATGTTACAATTGGGCATAGGGTTATGCTCCATGGCTGTACAATTGAAAATGCTTGTTTGATTGGCATGAGTGCAACAATCCTTGATGGAGCCATTATCGCAGAAGAATCTATCGTGGGAGCAGGAAGTTTAGTCACTAAAAATAAAATTTTTCCACCAAGAAGCCTCATCATGGGAAGTCCTGCAAAAGCTGTAAGAGCATTAACAGACAAAGAGATAAAAGAACTTTATGCATCTGCATCTCGATATGTAGAATTTAAGAATAGCTACCAATAGTAAAATTACAAAAACTAATAATACTTTAATGAAGGTTGCTCTATAATATAACCTATATTTATAATTTAAAGGAGCTTATATGGCAAGAGTAATAATCATGGGTGGTGGTGTTTCTGGACACACAGCTGCGTCATTTTTAGGAAAGTGGATGGAAGGGACTGACAACGAGGTTGTTGTAGT
This sequence comes from Campylobacterales bacterium, assembly GCA_029935075.1. Lineage (GTDB taxonomy): Bacteria > Campylobacterota > Campylobacteria > Campylobacterales > QNZT01 > SZUA-1433. The sequence goes on along the minus strand of JAOZKZ010000169.1, from coordinate 591 downwards.
CACTCCAAACAGTCAATGGAACTGGATTCCTTCAAACATTTGGGTAGGTGTTGGTGGCATGACCAAAGAAGAAGTTGTATTTGACTTAGCTCCTGTTTATGAAAAAGCTGGTGTTGATTATAGACAAGCAAAAGCTGTATCTATCAATCCTGAAGGTGGAAAAGATGGAGATAAAGCATTTATCACTATCGAATATACTGATACTGAAAAAGCTGGTGAGAGTGAAGAGTTAACATATGACTATCTTATCAATGCAACTGGACCAAAACTAAACTTTGATGCAACTCCAGGACTTGGAAATGGTAGCGGTCAATTAGGTGAGCATACTGTTTCAGTTTGTACAGCAGACCATGCAGTACATGCAAGCCATGAGTTGGATGCTTGTATCGAGCGTATGAAAAAAGGTGAAAAGTTAAAATTTCTTATCGGTACTGGACACGGTATGTGTACTTGTCAAGGTGCTGCATTTGAGTATATTTTCAATATTGAACATACACTAAACGAACAAGGTGTTAGAGACAATGCAGAAATCATCTGGATTTCAAATGAGTCATTTTTAGGTGACTTTGGTATGGGTGGTATCCACTTTAG
>JAOZKZ010000033.1 GCA_029935075.1 Campylobacterales bacterium | reverse complement strand
TTTGATGAAGCAGAAAACAGACTTCATGGACAAAAAGGTATAATGGTTTGGTTAGATAAGCAACGAAAATAAATGAGAGAGGGGAGATTATGGAAGAAAAAGATGAAACATACAATCTTGAATTAGTTAAAAAAATCAATGCTCTCTCGAAGAGTCTTGGATTTACGCAAGATAACCAAACACTTTTAGAGATTAAAAAAACTAATGATAAAAACATCAAAGAGCTACATCTCAAAAATGGAAGTTGGGAATCAAGTGAACCATGGTTTGCAATCGATACCGATGATGAGCAAAAAGCTTATGCATTTATCCCAGCTGATGCTTTTTCACAAATGATAGAAGCGATGAAAACGGCTCAACAAGAGAACTTCAACCTTAAACTTGAAAAAACTATTTGGCAAAATGTCCCGATAGATTTTGAAGATGTTTGGGTAGTTGCCATGGAAGATATAAGAACACATGCAAGGCGTGAAAACCCTAAAAAACCAGTATCAATCGACTTAGATAAACTTTTGAAAAAAATTAAAAAAGAGCACCCCAACCTTTTTATAAATCTCAAAGAGTTTATCCCACCACAACTAAATAACCAACAATAGGAACCAAATGATAGACTTTAACAAATTTACAAAATATTCAAAACCCGGTCCAAGATACACAAGTTACCCAACTGCATTAGAATTTCACGAGGGTTTTGATGCAGAAGCATTTGACAAAGAGCTCTCATACCAAGATAGCAGTAACCCACTCTCTTTATATTTTCATCTTCCATTTTGCAGAAGTGCCTGTTATTTTTGTGGATGCAATGTAGTTTATACTTCTAAAGAGGATAAAAAAGATAGGTATATCGACTATTTGGAAAAAGAGCTTGAAATTCTTAGCAAAAAGATAGATACTTCAAGAGTTGTAACTCAACTTCACTTTGGAGGTGGAACACCAACATTTTTTAATAAAGCACAGTTAGGACGAGTTATAAAACTTATCCAAAAACATTTTAAAAACTTTGACAAAGATGCAGAAATCAGTTGTGAAATTGATCCAAGATTTTTCACAACTGATCACATGGAAGTGCTTAAAAGTGGTGGTTTTAACCGTATCAGTTTTGGTGTTCAAGACTTTGACCCAAAAGTTCAAGAGGCTGTTCACAGAGTTCAATCTTTTGAAGTGACAAAAGGGGCTATTGACATCGCAAGAGATGCAGGTATAAAATCAGTAAATGTTGACCTTATCTACGGACTTCCATATCAGAGTTTTGAGACTTTTAAAAAGACTCTTGGTATGGCACTTGAACTTGGAGCTGATAGATTTGCAGTTTTTAATTATGCTCATGTGCCATGGATGAAAAAAACTATGAGAAAAATTGATGAGACAACACTTCCTCACCCATCGGTAAAACTAGAAATCTTTAAATATACGATAGACTTTTTTGAGAAAAATGGTTATAAAATGGTCGGAATGGATCATTTTGCAAAACCAGAAGATGAACTTTTTAAAGCTATAGAAAAAGCAGAACTTCATAGAAATTTTCAAGGATATACTACTAAAGGTGGAGCTGATTTGATAGGTGTTGGGCTTACAAGTATCGGCGAGGGAAAAGATTATTATGTTCAAAACTTTAAAGATATGAAAGATTATGAAGCAGCGATAGATGCAGGAAATTTACCAGTTTATCGTGGTATCAAACTTACAGAGGATGATGTTCTTCGTAACTTTGTTGTGATGGAACTTATGAGTAATTTTTCTTTAAACATAAGCAGAGTTGAAAAAGAGTTTGGAATAAATTTTAAAGAGTATTTTGCAGATGGGTTGGAGCAACTTCAAGAGTTTGTAGAAGCTGATCTTATCACAATCACCGATAAAGAAATCAAAGCAAATGCAACAGGTGCCATGTTGATACGAAATATCTCTATGGCTTTTGATGCTTATATGAAAAAAGGCGATGACAACAAAAAAAGGTTTAGCAAAACTATATGAGCCAACAAATATTCGATTTTACAAAAATAAGTGATGACTGTATTAAATGCGGTAAATGTATTCCCGTCTGTACTATCCATAATGTTAATGCCGATGAAGTCACAAGTCCAAGGGGTTTTATCGACCTTTTGGGGGCTTATAAACGAGGTGAATTAGAACTCGATAAAACAGCAAAAGATATATTTGAGAGTTGCTTTTTATGTACTAATTGTGTTGAAGTTTGTCCAAATGATTTGCCAACTGATATGATTATCGAACAAGTGCGAAATGATATACGGAAAAAGTTTGGCTTGGCTTGGTATAAAAAACTATTTTTCTTTTTGCTTCGTCATAGAAAAATAATGGATACATTGGCAAGTTTGGGATATGTCTTTCAAACATGTGGATTTAAGATACGAGAAAAAGAGGAGTCGATGGAGCCTCGTTTTTCACTTCCTATCATCAAAAAAGATAGACTTCTTCCAAGTGCATCTAAGAAAAGTTTTCTTAATTCTTACGACGATGTAATTATAAATGGTGGAAAAGGAAAAGTCGGAATTTTCATCGGTTGTCTTGCAAATTATACTTATACCAACATCGGGAAATCACTTTTAGAGATATTGGAAGTTTTGGAAATTGATGTTTATCTGATAAAAAAACAGCTTTGTTGTGGAGCTCCTGCTTATTTTACGGGAGATTTTGACACGGTTGATTATTTGGCAAAACACAATATAGAGTATTTTGAGAGTTTTGAAAATGAACTTGATGCTATTATCGTACCAGAAGCAACATGTTCGGCAATGGTAAAGATAGATTATGCACACTTTTTTCATGACCAAGAAGAGTGGAAAAAAAGAGCAATAAATATCAGTAGCAAAATATTCATGGCAACAGAATGGATGCATAATAACACAAAACTAAAAGAGATTTTAAAAGAAAAAGGGAAAACTTCTGACGCTCTTATAACTTATCATGACCCTTGTCATGCAAAAAAGATGCAAGGAATTGACCAAGAACCGAGAGAACTGATAAAACAAAACTACAACTTCACAGAGATGAGTGACTCAAACCGATGTTGTGGATTTGGTGGAGTTACGATGCAGACTGAAAAGTTCCATTTTGCTCTCGCTGCTGGGCGACCAAAAGCTGCGATGATAAGAGATACAAAAGCAGAAATTGTGAGTGCAGAGTGTAGTGCTTGTAGGATGCAGATAACAAATTCGCTTTATGAAGCAAAAGTAGATACAATCTTTAAAAACCCAATTGAGCTTATCGCGGAGGCATTGAAAAAATAATGGAATATTGGAACGACATATACAAACATTTTGACCCCGTAGCATTTAATCTTTTTGGTCTTATAAAAGTACATTGGTATGGTCTGATGTATGTTACTGCTCTTCTTTTGGGGATATTTGTTGCACATTGGATTGTAAAAAAAGACAAACTTCCTATTAGTAAAGATTTTTTAGATAACTATATCATATGGATAGAGATTGGCGTTATTTTAGGAGCTAGGATAGGATATATCCTCTTTTATGACCCAAATACTTCTTATTATCTAACCCACCCATGGCAGATTTTTAATCCATTTGGAGAAAATGGAGAATTTGTTGGAATTCGTGGCATGAGTTATCATGGAGCCATGTTAGGGTTCTTGATTGCTTCTACCCTCTTCTCACTCAAATACAAAATCAACCAATGGTTTATGCTTGATATTGCAGCCATTGCAATTCCCGCTGGATATATCTTTGGTCGGATTGGTAACTTTTTAAATCAAGAACTTATCGGACGAGAAACTGATGTTTCATGGGGTATTTATGTAGATACAATTCTTAGACATCCTTCTCAACTTTATGAAGCATTTTTAGAAGGTTTAGTCGTTTTTGGACTTATATACCTTTATAGAAAAAGAAAGAAATTTGAGGGACACCTGATAACGCTTTATCTATTTTTATACGCACTTGCAAGATTTTTAGCTGAATTTTACAGAGCACCTGATATTCAAATTGGATATGTCTGTTGTGGTTGGATGACAAAAGGGCAACAGTTTTCACTATTTATGATGCTCTTTAGTATTGTTTTATATTTTATTTTGAAAAATATCCCTCAGAAAAAAGTTGACTATTCAAAATGAGCGTATGCCAATATATAATAGAAGGAAATCTATATGATGAAGATATAGACTTAATGGCTGAATTTGACGTAGCAAGAAAGATAGAAAAAACAGAAAAAGGTTTTTTAATTGAGATAGAAGCAACAAAAGAGGAACTTATTGATTTTGAACCTGAGCTATTTAAAAAAATTGCTAGCCTCATAGAGATAAAATCATATACAAAAAAAGAGCCTAAAGCATCCAAAAATAGTATACCTAATGATATTAAACCATTTAAAATATCTGCACAGCTTTTAAGACAAGAAAAGATTATAGCTATCAAGGGTAAAAATGGTTATCATCTAGTTTGTAGTGCCACAAAATCAAAAGCAGTACTCGCACTAAGAGAGCTAATACAACAGCCTGATATTCCACTTACTATCATGTATAAAAACCTACTAAAAGCTAGACATCTTGTGCTACTATCTTCCAAAGAAGAAGCACTTTTAACATCTGATACAAAACCATTTGTAATCGCAAACCTAAGAAATCTTCATCGTCTAGAAAAAGCTAAATATAAACATAAACTCACACCTCTTATAAATACAATAAATCAGAGAATAACGCTTTCTTTACCACATAGTGAACTTTATGAAAAACTATTTAATGAGATAGATTTTCCTCTTGTGAGTATTGATAGCCCTATAGAAAACTATAAAGATAATCTCGAATACATCTTAGAATCTGACGAAGAGATACAAGAGATTAAACCTAGAGAAATTTTACAAATAGTTTATGGAAAAACTCAGAGTATCGAACCAAAAATTGAGATAAAAGAGAAGGGATTTGAAGTCTGTTTGGACTATGAGAAAAGCACTATTGGTGATTTCAAGTTTAAGCCATTTAATCTTCTTTTTACCGATGATGAGATAAAAAAATTTCATCAAAGTTGGGGTAAAAACAGAGCTAGTGAAAACTCTGTTTTTTATCTTTTTGATGCTATCGCTAGTCTGTCTGGAGAACTTCATCAAAAGAATTTTATAAACCAAGGTATTATGTTGGCAGAAGATAAACATGAGGCATGTGAAGAGTGTTTGTTTAACTTTAAAATTGTTGGTAATGAGATTGAGATAGATATTGTTTCAGGATATTTTCAAAACAGTAAATTAAACTATTTGAGTAGTACATTGACAAATACTATAGCAACAATCATAACTCAAATTGCAAAAGATCAAAAGTTGGATGTACATTTGAGTGGTGAACTTTTTCACTATAAAAACTTAAGTGAACTTACCATTGAAAAACTAGAAGATGAAGGAATAAAGGTAACACTATCATGAATGAACTCTTTAACGCAATTAATGGATTTTTATCAAACTTACTTTTTTTCGATATTTTATTTGGACAAGTTGAAGGCACTACCATACCTTTTCTTGTGGCATGGCTCATTGTTGGTGGTGTCTTTTTGACACTAAAAATGGGTTTTGTAAACCTAAAAATGCTTCGTCACTCTTATAAAATCATAACTGGAAAATACCGCACAAAAGAGGACAAAGGACTCATAACCCCTTTCGAATCACTCACAACTGCACTCTCCGCAACCGTAGGACTTGGAAATATCGCAGGAGTTGCCATAGCGATATCCATCGGAGGACCTGGAGCTACATTTTGGATGATTATCGCTGGTTTTTTAGGTATGACTTTGAAATTTACCGAAGTTACACTTTCACTTCAACATAGAGAGTTTTTAAAAGATGGTACCATAATGGGTGGTGGTATGGAATATCTATCTAAAGGTCTTGCAAACAAAGGAATGCCTGGTTTTGGAAAAGTCCTTGCGATTGTTTTTGCTATCTTTATGATTGGTGGTGCGATAGGCGGAGGAAATACTTTTCAAGTTTCTCAAGCTTTAGGCGTTGTTCAGCAAGATATCCCATTTTTAAAAGAGTATCCAATCGTTTTTGGTATCACACTTGCACTTGTAACGGGAGCGGTCATCATCGGTGGTATTAAAAGAATAGCACATACTACAGTGAAAATTGTGCCTACCATGGTTTTTATCTATGTTAGTGCATCACTTTGGATACTCATAACAAACTTCACTCAAATACCTCATGCATTTTCCCTTATCTTTTCTGAAGCCTTTGCACCAACTGCGGTAGCAGGAGGAATGATAGGTGTCATAGTACAGGGATTTCAAAGAGCAGTTTTTTCTAGTGAGTCAGGTTTAGGCTCCGCTGGTATCGCTCATGCTCCTGCAAAAGTTAAATATCCAGTCAGACAAGGGCTAGTATCACTATATGAACCATTTATAGACACAATCATTGTTTGTACTATGACAGCTCTTGTTATCATCATAACAGGCGTTTATGACCCAGCAAATGGCTACAAAGAACTTATAGAGGCACAACAAGGTGCAGCACTTACTTCAGCTGCATATGGAACAGTAATATCTTGGTTTCCTGTTATACTTTCTATCTCAATTGTACTTTTTGCTTTTTCTACGATGATTTCTTGGTCATACTATGGAGAAAGAGCTTGGGTTTATCTTTTTGGTAGCGGTTCTTCAATTGTTTTCAAACTTATCTTTTTAAGTTTTACCGTGCTTGCCTCTGTGGTAAGTACCTCTATTATGGTTGATTTTAGCTTCATGTTGATTCTAGGCATGGCATTGCCAAATATTTTAGGACTTTATATTTTAAGTGGAGATGTGAAAAAAGAGCTTAATGATTACCTCAAAAAACTAAAAAGTGGTGAACTAGACAAAGAAAGTATTTAAAAAAATTTCTAATACGCCGATAATACTTCAATAAGGAGTATTTATGGTAGCTGAAATAGAATCTGAACATTTAACATTTTTAGAGGATGGTGAAGTCCTCTATGATTTTGATTTTTTACTCTCTGAGACTGATGAAAAAGGTATCATAACCTACGCAAACGAAGCATTTGCAAAAACAGCCAATTATGAAATCGATGAACTCATAGGGCAACCTCACAATATAATCAGACATCCAGATATGCCTCGTATCGCATTTCAAGGACTTTGGGACGATATACAATCAAAAGGTTTTTGGCAAGGTTTTGTCAAAAATGCCCGTAGAGGTGGTGGATTTTATTGGGTATATGCCACAGTTTTGAGAAAAATTGACAACAATGAAAAAATACACTATATCTCAATCAGAACAAAACCAACACGAGATGCTGTTAAAGAACACGACGCACTTTATAAAACTTTAGTATAAAGGTATTTAAAAAATTTAATTTATGTCGATTTACTTCTTAGATATAAAGGAGTTTCCATGCGTAAAATAGTTCTAGCTTCATCTTTAGTACTTTCTCTCATTGTAGGTGGTTGTGGTGGTGATAGGTTTGGTTCACCGATACAAAAAGAATTTACTGTTTCAGTCAAATCAGCAACACTAAATAGTGACTCAAATACCATCTCTACAACTGATGACTACACAACCGTTACACTAGTTGGAGAGTTTGGGTCAAAAGTTTTTATAAACGATAAGGAAGTCGGTACATTTCCTGAAGATGGTTCACTTGAAGTGACGTTTGATATCAGTGAGGTTGGAAATTACAAATACAGTATCTACTCGAAAAACCTCGGTGGAAATAGCAAAACAATCATTATAGAAATCATCAAAGAGCAAAAAAATGCAAATTTAGGAACGATTCAGACAGCTGGAAAAGCAAATAATTTAACTGCCTCAAAAGATGGTATCATTTTTATAGCAGAAAAAAGTCATGGCGTTGAAGTCATCTCCATTGGGTATACAGACAAAGTAGTATCTGTTTTACTCTCAACAATAAATGATATCAATGCCCAAAATGTAATACTCTCAGAAGATGAAAGCAAACTTTTTATCGAAGATGAGTTGGGGAAATACCATGTTTTAGATATTTCAGATATAAAAAATCCAGTAGAGATTAAAATTATAAATGAAATTGAAAAAAGTTTATCAGTTCTCTCAGAAGATGCAACAACAAAATTTAGTATCAATAGTTGTGGTCTTGTGAGTGAAGATATCAGCAATCCTTCAAATATTACTCAAAACTTTTTATTAGAAGACAAAGAAATTCAAGATGTAGTTTTAGTAGACGATGATACAAAAATATTGATAGCACATGGACTTGATGGTCTAGAACTTTTTGATGTAAATGATAAAAGCAAACCGCTCATGATAGGAGATCAAAATCTCAATGGAGATACTACTGGACTCTCTTTACTCAAAAAAGATGGAGTTTTATTTGTGGCAAATGGAGAATCAGGAGTTGAGATATTTGACTTAAGTATTTTACTTTTTGAAATGATGCAAAATACTGATATAAATGAGAGGTTGTAAAAAATGATAATGTTATTTATATTAACTGCGGCTACAATTCTTTTGGTAATGTTTTTACAATTTAACCAACATGAAGAAGAGTAGATGGTATACACATCTCACTAATATATCCCCACTTTAAACGAACATAATGCATTATAGTGTGAGGCGAAAATTCCGAAGGAGCTACTAAAAGCAATATGATACATTATGTTCGCCCTGCGGGTAAAAGAGAAGCTATCATCTACTTCGTTAAACTATTTTGAAGCTACTAGTAGCTCCTGCAATAGTTTGCCTCATATCTGACAGCTTCTCTTTTATTTAAAGTGGGGATATATTAGTGAGATGTGTATAACTACTTTATAAAGTAGTTACCATCAAAACTCACAAGTGAATATTTTGTCTCACGCCCCAAGCTCTCAACTAAACCATCAAGTGATAAAAACGAAAGTGAATCTGCACCGATTAAATCTCTTATACCATCCTCGCTCATGTTCGCACTAATAAGCTCTTCATAACTAGGTGTATCGATACCATAACGACAAGGGTGCTTGATAGGAGGAGAAGCTAATTTGAAATGAACCTCAGTTGCTCCTGCATTTTTAAGCATCTTTACAATTTGTTTAGAGGTTGTACCACGAACTAGAGAATCATCTATGATAATAACTCTTTTACCCTCTATAATTTTTCGAATTGGCGAGAGTTTGAGTTTTACTTTCAAATCTCTCATCTCTTGTATCGGCTCGATAAAGGTTCTTCCAACATAATGATTTCTTACAATTGCATTTTCAAATGGAATTCCACTCTGTTCGCTATAACCAAGAGCTGCCGCAATTCCACTATCAGGAACTGGCAATACGATATCTGCTTCAACAGGTGCTTCAATAGCCAATCTTCTTCCCATCTCCACACGCTTTTCATAGACATTTTTACCATCAATCACACTATCAGGTCTCGCAAAATAAATATACTCAAACGCACATGGTCTAGGTTCTGCTTCATAGAGTTGAATTGATTTTGGCTCTTCTCCTTTTTCAAGGATAATCATCTCTCCAGGTCTAATATCTCGTACAAACTCAGCACCAACTAGGTCAAAAGAGCATGTTTCACTAGCTATGATATACCCACCATTTTTAAACTTACCAAGTGAAAAAGGACGCACACCATATCGATCACGAATTGCAAACATCTTTTTACGGCTTTGTATCAAAAGACAATAAGCACCTTTTATCTGATGCACTGCTTCAACAATACGATCTTGTAAACTATCTTTTTTACTTCTAGCGATAAGATGTATAATATTTTCAGTATCCATATAAGATTGAAATATCGCACCCTCGTCTATTAGCTGTTCTCGCACTTCATCTTTATTTGTCAAATTTCCATTATGTACTACAGAGATTTCGCCAAGTTTATATTTTGCAGAAATTGGCTGTGCATCTAATACTGAAGAGCTTCCAGCCGTTGAGTATCTATTGTGTCCAACTGCCATAGAACCTTTTAAATACTCAAATGTACCCTCATGTGCATAAACATCAGTAACTAAACCTCTTCTTTTTTTCGTATAAATTCTCGTACCATCACTTGAACTTATCCCTGTCGCTTCTTGCCCGCGATGCTGCATGGCAAAAAGAGCATAATATGCTACTTTTGAAGCATTTGGTATATTAAAAACGCCAACTATTGCACACACATATATCCTTTAAATTCCCAAACAGTCTGTGATATTATAAAGACCATTTTCTTGGTTTACTATCCATTTTGAAGCTTTGATAGCCCCTTTTGCAAAAGTATCACGACTGGTTGCTGTATGATTTAACTCAATGTACTCGCCATCATTGTAAAATCCAACGGTATGCCGACCAACAATATCCCCACCACGAAGTGACATAACGGCTATCTCATCTTTGGTTCGCTCACCTATGATGCCATCTCTTCCACTTACTCGCACATTGTCAAGGTCTAACCCTCTTGCATCTGCTACATGTTCAGCTAATGTTAGTGCTGTTCCACTAGGAGCATCTTTTTTATATCTATGATGTTGCTCTACGATTTCAGCATCAAAATCTGCTAATGCTCCTGAAGCCATATGTGCAAGTTTATTTAAAATTGCAACACCCAAAGACATATTTGTTGAATAAAGAATCGGCATATATTTTGAAGCTTCTTCTAAAAGATTTAGCTGATGTTTGCTCATCCCTGTTGTACCTATAACTAATGGTGTTGGACTCTTTATAGCCTCTTCCAACAGACTCTCTGTGCCATTTGGCAAAGTAAAATCAATAATTACATCAGAGTTTTCTAAAAGAGTTTTTACATCATTTGTTATCAATAATCCCTCATCAACCGAATATTTAAACTCATCAATAGCATGAAGCGTAGTGGCAACCGCTTTATCATCATCTTTTAAATTTTTAACAAGTAACTCACCTACTCGACCAGTTGAACCATGAATTCCTACTTTTATCATCTGCTTATTTCCTTAAAAAATTTAATGTTCTCTAGCAATTGCTTGAAGTGCTGCTGTTGCACCATCAGATGCTGCACATACCACTTGTTTTGGAGCCAAAATACGAATATCTCCTGCTGCAAATAGACCCTCAACAGAAGTTTTCATACTCAAATCAACAATAACTTCTCCATACTCATTTAACGCACACAAAGTGCTTCCATCTTCTTGCATAAGTACACCATTGTTCACATTCATTCCCACAAAAGTAAAAATTCCAGGAACAGGAAGATCTCTCTCTTTTCCCTCTTTATTAACAGTCAATACGCCAGAAACACCCATCGCATCGCCATAAACTTTTTTGATACTTGAGTTTAGTACAAGCTCAATATTTTCTTTATTTTTAAGACGCTCAACCGTGTTTGGAGAGGCACGAAACTCTTCTCTTCTGTGTATTAGATAAACTTTTGAGCAGATGTTTGCTAAGTAAAGAGCCTCTTCAAGTGCTGTATCGCCACCACCTAAAACTGCTACCTCTTTATCTTTATAGAAAAACCCATCACATGTAGCACAAGTACTCACACCTTTTCCAAAAAACGCATCTTCACCCTCAAAACCAGCTCTTTTTGGTGTACTTCCCGTACAGATAAGAACATTTTTTGCTTTTTCTTCTTTTCCGCCAGCAAGGAAAACTTTGAAATTATCCCCATCTTTTTCAACTCTTGTGACTTGAACCATCTCATGTTTGAGACCAAATCTCATACACTGTTCAGGCCATGGCTCCATAAGCTCCATACCTGTAACTACCTCTTTAATTCCTGGATAGTTTTCAACTTCACTACTGTTCATGATCTGTCCACCAGGAAGTCCCATCTCAAACATGACTACATCTTTAAGTCCGCCACGCGTTGCATAAAGGCCTGCTGTCAAACCTGCTGGTCCACCACCTATAATTGCTAAATCTAACATGTATTTCCCTTCATTCTATAATTTCAATTCTGGTATTTTGTTTGTATTTTAATTTTTTCTGTTTTACGATTTCAAAAGCACATGGCACATCGTAAATATTAAACTTTTGGATAAACTTCAAGAGTGTATTCATGCCACTTGTAAGGTATATAATACTCTCTTCTTCTTTAAATCTTTTTTGATATAAATCAATTGCCAATATTTTATTATCATCTTTTATACTTTTTACAATATCTTCAACTTTTTGCATATTAGAACTATAAACTACAACTGTATATTTTTCATCTTTGGGTGTAAAAAGTTCACTCTTTTGATAAAAGGTAGTTTGCGAGAAATCAAAAAATTTATATTTGGAAAATTCATAGTTATAATAGGCAAAAGCACCAGCGACCATTGCGGCACCAAAGAACGAGGCAAGCATAGAGGTGAGGGAGAAAGCTCCCCCTCGTTTGTTTCTACTCAACTATTTACTAAAGAAATGAGTCAATTTTGTCTGCTAAAACTTGTTTACCAGCAGCGCCTACCATTGTGTCTACCATCTCACCGTCTTTGAAAACTAAAAGAGTTGGAATAGATCTAATTCCGTATTTGATTGCGATATCTTGCTCTTCATCAGTATTGACTTTTGCAATTGTCGCTTTTCCGTCGAAATCTTCTGCTAACTCTTCGATTACTGGAGCGATCATTCTACACGGTCCACACCATGGAGCCCAGAAGTCTACTAAAGTAACACCTTTTGCAATTGTGTCAGCAAAGTTATCGTTTGTTAATTCTACATATTTTCCCATATTATTTCCTATTAATTAAATTGTACTATCCATCGGAATAATACGCGCATATTATACAATTTTAATCTTATATTAAAGTTAATAGCTAAATCTAAGATAATATCGATAATTAAATATAAAATAATTTTACGATATATGAATAAAAGTAAAACTATCTTTTTATTTTTTTGTGTTAAAATTTGGAAAAATAAGGAGTTGACTATGGGATTTGTAATGAATCTATTGCCTATGAATGTATTTCCACTAATTCTTGTAATTCTTTATGAAAATGCACACCTTGCAAAAAAATATATAAACATGGATATAACAACTGTTATAGGAGAATATGAATTTTTATACATGGTCTCTGCACTTGTTCTTTTTACGCTCTCTTATGAGATGGTAAAAGCTGCGATGTTTGCACCAAAAGGTTCAGGAACTTGGGTTGACTTTATAATGTCATTTATGCTTTTTATGGGGATTATTCTTTATATCATGCGTGATGTTATGGAGTTTGACCAAAGACCATCACTTTTAATAATGCTTATAGCAGAAGCTCAATTCCTTGATGTAATGGTTGGTTTTTATCTCGCTATCACAAATGCCAGACGGGATTTTAATACGGGAGGGTAAGAAGTTTAGCACCAAATTTTTCAGCAACTTTTGGTTGGGTTCTATCCCAACTAACAAACGCTCTTTTTAAAACATTTCGATAGAAATTATCCAAAAGCTTTCTATCTTTTTCATTTAACTGTTCAATGGTCATCCTGCCACCAAAATATCTTTGCAATGGAGGCTTGATATCCAATGGTTTATGAAATTTTTCAAAATAGCCTTCTATTCTTCTCACTCCTGCCCCATCCTCTCCTGTTGTTCCACAGACGATAAATGAAGCAATGATCTTTGACTGGATCTCTTCTTTATGTGTAGAAAAAAGCTCTATCAAACGCTTATGTCCACCATCAATCCAAATACCAGAACCAATGATAATCTTGTCATACTTTTTTACAAATATATCAAAAGAAATTTCCTCGATATTAAGTATATCAACATGATTACCCACTCCTTTGGCTATCCATTTTGCGGTATCTTTTGTTGCACCGTATCTTGTACCATACACAAGAGCAATCCTATCTGATTTTTCATCTACCAAACTCTTGATACTACAGCCAAAATTAAAAGCAGCAACTGAAGTTAATGTGATGCCATTGTAAAGTAAAAATTTTCTTCGATTCATATTTTTTTACTACTTTACCACTATCTCTATCCGTCTATTTTGTGCACGCCCTAGTTCCGTATCATTTGTAGAGATAGGACTAAGAGAGCCTTTTCCAATAGCACGAATACGACTAGAATCTACACCATACTGAATCATAATTTTTTTAACAGCTTCTGCTCTTCTTTTTGATAGTGCAACATTTTTCTCAAAACTTCCCGTGCTATCAGTATAACCTTCAACTGTAATATCAGAACTTGTATGATTTACAGCACCTACAAATCTTTTGATAGTCTCACGAGAACTCTGTGCTACTTCATCGGAGTTTAGTTTAAAATGAATATCCAGTATCTTTCTGGTAGTTGGCAGAACTTTAAAAGATGAAGTTTCTCTTTGTGCTATTGGGACACTTGCAAAAGTTGTCTTAGGTTTTTCTATAAATAGTCTATTATCTCTTATTGGACAGCCATTCTTTTTAACCGCAGCTTCAGCTGGAGTACCTGGACATATATCGATGCTATCTTTTACGCCATCTCCATCCTCATCAGCATAACCATATTGAGAACTAGAATCAATTGTAGAAGTAGAGGGCACTTGCTCTTGCTCAACAAACGCTTCAGGTTCATAAGTTTCATTTTCAAGATCTGCATAAGTTTCTTGTGTATCGATAGGATTATAGCTTCGACTATAACCGCCACCTCCGTAAGAAAAAGTTTTTCCAAAAGGTAATCTAAGTCCTAAAAATAGCGATATTTCACTATCTTGCCCATCTTCACCACCAATAATTTGCATAAATCTAAGCTCAGTAACGATATGCAAATCATCTGAGGGTTGAGAGATAGGAATTTCTAGTCCAATCCCCTCTTGTAAATAAAAGTTACTATCAAAATCAAATCTTGAACCACTTACATATTCGTAACCCAAACCACCATAAAAGTAAGGAATAATATTTTGATACCCGTAGTCTGATTTGAAAAAGGCATTTATGGAAGTCTGAAAAAGGGAGTCAACACCATATTTATCATCAATACTTACATAAGAAAGATCAAGTTTAGGCTTGATTTGATGTCCTATTTCACCTATAAAATCTACAGCAAAAGTGTGTTGATCAATAGACAAACTATCCTCAATACTGGTTAAACCATACTTAAATGTCATATAACCAATTTCATCAGAACCGTTTCGAGCATCTAACTGGGAAGTAAGTGCAAATAAAATAGCACAAAGTGATAAGCTTTTTCTCATAAACTACCTTTTACAAAAAGTTTCACTATTTTAACAAAAGGTAGTTTAAGGTCAATTATTTTATTCC
>JAOZKZ010000168.1 GCA_029935075.1 Campylobacterales bacterium | reverse complement strand
CTGTTTTACCCATAGGTACAGCAGCGATATCACCAAGTGCAAAAACATTGTCAAATTTAACATGTTGTAAAGTCTCTTTATTTACTGGAACCCAGCCTTTTCCTGAACCAACTGGAGACTTTGCAATCTCTTCAGCAGCAATCATAGGAGGAGTGATATGCATAAAGTCATATTCTACTTCTACTTCTTTACTTTTCATTTCGATTCCGTACTCTTCTAAATCTTCATCCCACGCACCTTTTTGTTTCCAGTGTCTGTTGAATGTAGCAATTTTATTTTCAGGATCAACCTTGATAAGGTTATGTCTATAGTTCCACTTCATATCTCTTGCTTCAAATTGCTTTTGAATAGCATTGTGATACTCAGCAACACCAAACATTTTACTACCATTTGGATAGAAAGTAAGATCTGCATTTGCACGAGCTGCATCTCCTGCTTCTCTAAGTCTTGCATCTGTTAGATACATAATTTTTTTAGGTGCTCCACCACATTTGATAGGTGTATTTGGATGTGTGAAAACACCTCTTACTTTTTTACCACTTTTCGCATCAGCAACAAATTTTTGCATATTTGCCCAAGTATCAGTTGCACCATTTTGATAATAAATAGAAGAGATACCGTTTTTACCAATTATACCTTTTACAGCAGCATCACTACCACGAGATAAAATTGAATCACTAATACCAAGTCCTTGGATTTTTGAGAAATCTAACTGTAAACCAGCTGCGATAACTAGAAAATCATAAGAAATTTCTTGCCCACCACTTGTTTTTACTGTATTGTTATCAGGATTAAACTCTACTGCACTTTCTTTAATAACTTTTACACCACTTGGTATAAAGTCAGCAGTTTTATAGTTGATATCACTATCTGTCCACAGTCCAGCACCTACAAGCGTCTGACCTGGTTGGTAAGAAGTTGAAGTATCACCCGGCTCAATTACCGTGATATCAGGGTTGCTAAGCGTGTTTGCAAATCTTGCTGCTGTTGACATACCTGCCAAACCACCACCAATAATTACAATCTTTCCTTTAGCACTACTTGCTCGTACCTCAGTTGCCGCTTCAGCTTCTGTAGCACCACCTAGTAAAAATGCAGATGAACCAACAGCAGCCATTTTCATCGCATCTCTACGAGATACTCCATGACTTCTTAGCTCTGCTTCAACCGCACCAACCATTTTCTTTAAATCTTTTTGTTCCATATTTGCTTCCTTTGAAAAAATATCTTATAAGTCTAGCATAATTAATTTTACTTATAACTTAAAAATACATTATTATCAATAATAGTTATAGGAGCTGTGTTATTATAGAACTTGCTTGATCATAACCTGTGCAGATACCACTCCCCTAAACTCATTTTTAGAGATACTGCATATTAAATCTACATGATTTCCACTCTTAATCTCTTTATCAAAATTAAACTCTATAGACTCCAAGGTCATCTCATCACTTAAAAGTGTAAGCTTTTGATGATTTTGATTCATGCCTATCACTTTCCCTGTTTTAACATAAGCATTTTTCAGTAAAAAATGTGGTTTAGGATTTTTTTGTCCGTAAGGCTCATAGAGTTCAAGAATATTCAAAAGCTCATATCCGATAGCACTCGGATTAATCTCTCCAACAACTTCACTCCGCTCTACAAAATCTTCTTCATCAACTTCAGCCAATTCTGACTCAATTGCTTTTTTAAAAGCTTCTAAAGATGAGACATCAAGTGACATCCCTGCCGCACCTTTGTGTCCGCCATAACCAAAAAGATACTCTTTTTGATGGGAGATATGCTCTAGGATATTGATACTTCCAACACTTCTTGCACTCCCTTTTGCCCTTCCATTTGTGATAGAGAAGACAACTGCAGGTTTTTTATAGCGACGAGATAGTCTTGAAGCCACAATACCAATAACCCCTTCATGCCACCCTTCACCCCAAGAGACAATGATATTTTGACTCTCATCTACAGATAAAACTGCTTGTTCAAAGAGCTCATGTTCTATCTCTTTTCTTTGGTTATTTAATCCTGAGATATATTCTAAGTTTTGCATCGCTTCTAGTTCCGTCTTAGAGCGTATCAACTCATAAGATAGGGTTGCATCTTCAAGTCTTCCAGAACTATTAATGACTGGGGCTAGTAAGAAAGAAATATCATCACTTTTAAAACTACTTTTTCTATAAAAATCTTGAACTGCTTTAAAAAATGGTCTCTCCATCTTATTAATCTTTTTAAGACCATTTTTAACCATGATTCTATTCATGCCCTTAAGCTCCATCATATCAGCAACGATTGCAATTGCTAAAATATCAAGAAATTTTGAAAGATTATAATCAATACCCAACTCATCTTTAATCGCTGCAATAAAATACCAAGCCACTTGTGCACCACAAATCTCAGAAGTTGGAAAAGTACAATCATGTTGTTTAGGATTTACAATCGCATAAGCCTCGGGCAAAGTATCAGGAACAGTATGATGATCTGTTATGATAAGGTCTATCCCTTTTGATTTACAAACATTTGCTGCTTCAACAGCTGAGATACCATTGTCAACTGTGATAATCAAATCCGCATCAAGTTTTTCAATTATCTTTGGGCTTATCCCATATCCATCTTCAAAACGATTGGGAATTTTCAATGTTACATTTGCACCGATATCATCAAAAAACTCCATCATGATAACAGAAGAGACAACTCCATCTGCATCATAATCTCCAACGACGGCAATTTTTTCACCATTTTGAATCGCTAACTTAACTCTACAAGCAGCTTTTTCTACATCTTTAAGCTCTGCTGGATGGGGAAGGCAAGCGAGAGAATTGTAAATATCATCTTCAAATCTCTTGGCTAAAAGTGCCTCAATATCCTCTTTTTTAAGTCTCTGCTGCATTAACTATTTTTATACTCTAAAGAAGCTTCTACAAAACCAAGAATTGCTTCATTAGGATTTTGTAACCTTGAGGTAAATTCAGGATGAAACTGAACCCCTAAAAACCAAGGATGATCTTTTAACTCTACCACCTCAATCAAACCATCAGACTCACCACTTACAATAAGCCCTTTTTTCTCAAAAGCTTCTCTATACTCTGGATTGGCTTCATATCTATGTCTATGTCTCTCAATAATTTTCTTTTTACCACCATAAACTTTTTGTAACAAAGAACCTTTTTTAGTATCACACTCATAAGCACCAAGTCTCATAGTTCCGCCAAGAGGACTTTTATGCGTTCGTAGCTGTTTATTTCCACTCGCATCCATAAAAGAGTCTATAAGATAAATGATAGGATTTTTAGTATATGAGTCAAATTCTACAGAATCAGCATCTCTAATTTCCAATACATTTCGTGCAAACTCAACAAGTGCTAATTGCATCCCAAGACAAATACCTAAAAATGGGATTTTATTCTCTCTTGCATATTTAATTGCATTTATCTTCCCTTCAACACCACGCTGACCAAAACCACCTGCAACTAAGACACCATCTACATCACATAATAGATCTTTACAATCTTCACTATCTACTTTTTCACTATCAATCCATTTCAGGTTCACACGCGTATCAAGATTTGCTCCCACATGGATAAAGGATTCCGTTAAAGATTTATAAGACTCTTTAAGGTCTAAATACTTTCCTACAAATCCAATCGTCACATCTTTTTTAGGTGCGATAACATTTTTAACAAGTCCACTCCACCCTTCCATATTAGGATTAAGTGGCTCCCAACCTAAACTCTCACAAATAGGATCTAATATATTTTGTACTTGAAAATGCATAGGCACTTCATAAATTGATTTTGCATCAAGTGCTTCGATAATACAATTGTTTTCAACACCACATGAAGAGGCAAGTTTTAATTTCAAACTTTTTGGTAATGCTACCTCTGTACGGCAAATAATAATATGAGGTAAAATACCAATACGACGAAGCTCTTGCACCGAGTGTTGCGTAGGTTTAGTTTTAAGTTCACCTGCTGCTTTTAAAAATGGTACAAGCGTCAAATGAATATACATCGCTCTTTTCTTACCCAGCTCAATCTTAAGTTCACGAATTGCCTCTAAAAATGGTAAACTCTCAATATCTCCAACCGTTCCACCAACCTCAACAATCAAAACATCATTACCCTCACCTGCTTCTGTAATACGCTTTTTGATTTCATTTGTGATGTGAGGAATAACTTGTATGGTTTTACCAAGATAATCTCCACGACGCTCTCGCTCGATAACAGAAGAGTATACTTGACCCGTAGTAAAGTTGTTATTTTTAGCAAGGCTGATATCCAAAAACCGTTCATAATGCCCGATATCTAAATCCGTTTCAGCACCATCGGCAGTCACAAAAACCTCTCCATGCTCCAAAGGGCTCATAGTTCCCGGGTCAACATTGAGATAAGGGTCGATTTTTAACATGCTTACTTTTTTACCTGCATGTTTAAGAAGTGTTGCGATACTAGCTGATGCTATACCTTTACCTAAAGAGCTTAAAACTCCGCCTGTCACAAAAATATATCTAGTGTTTGAATCTGCCATTTAGTATCACCTTCTATTGAAAGAGTGATTATATCAAAAAAGATGGATAAAAAGGTTTTTTTAGTAAAAAGATTATCAGTTTGATATGATATTTATCACTCAACCAACCCATCTCATATTTCGATATCATTAATCCACTGATATTTTGGATTTGCATCTCCATATATCTGATGTGAGCATGTACAAAGTCAATAGGCTAAGAATTTCCTGTTGTAGCAGCTCTATGATAGAATTACTCGATATATGTTACTTTATGAAAGCATCTTTGGATGAAATAATTCTAACGCTCTCCCCTTTTAAAATGAGGATTCAACCTCAAAAGTACCACATCAGCTAAAATATTTCCAACCAATGTCAAAAATGCTGAAATAATTAATATTCCCATGA
>JAOZKZ010000167.1 GCA_029935075.1 Campylobacterales bacterium | reverse complement strand
CATCTGCACTTATCATTGCGTTTGTGGTGGACTTGTTGTTGTTGCCTGCACTTTTAAGTTTGACAGAGAAAGATAAAACTGTGGTATAGATTTCATTTTTATAGCACTAAGCATCAAAAAGTTTAAAACCTTTTGATGCTCTACAAAAAACTTTAGCTTTTTTATGAAAAATAGTAAAACTTTCTATATACATGTTACAAAAAGTAACATACTATAAAAATATCAAAAATAATATAAATATTAAAAAATAATTTTATATATTTGTTTTTATGATTAGTAAATTAAGTATATTTAATTATATATACTTATCTCCTTTCCTTGTTTCTAAAGTAAAGTAAATTATTTATAAAATTTTAAAATTAAATTAAGAGAGAGAGTAAACTTCTATTTAAGATAAAATATAAAGGGTTAAAATGTTGCATAAGAGAATTAGTTTATCAGTTATAGTCGCTTCATTATTGTTATCTACTTTTGTAGGTTGTGGTAGTGGGGAAGGTACTCCAGTAGAAGAATTACAGATAGAGCAAAAGGTGCAAGCAAGCGGAAAAGTATCTTTGGCAAAAGCAGTAGTGAGTAAAAATATCATTGAAGAGGGAGATAGTGTTAATTATAATGTAAAAAATGCATTAACTTCTGATGGTTTTAGTTATGAGTGGAGAGATGCAGATAATCGTATGTTATCAACAAAAAATAGTTTTAATGTTGCATATGATGAAAAAGGGACTCATAAAGCTACTCTAACTGTGTTTGATAAGGTTGGGAAAAGTTGTGTTAGTGAAGTGGTTGTAAAAGTTGTTGAAAAAAAGGTTGAACCAACTTCAAATAAAAAACCAATAGCAAAGATAGAGACTTCAGGTAGTGAGATATCACAAGGAGATGAAGTAACATTTAGTGCATCAAGTAGTAGTGATAGTGATGGCAGTATAGTAAAGTATGAGTGGCGAAATTGTTGCGGTGTACTTTTAAGCAATGAGCCATCTTTTAAACACTCTTTTGATGAGGCAGGTAGTACAAAAATCAAGTTGACAGTAGTTGATGATAAAGGGTTATGTGCTTCAATATTTACAACTATAAAAGTAAAGTCTCTACCAAATGATGCGCCAGTTGCAGTTGCAGGAGATGACCAAGTTATAGCTGAAGGTGAAACGGTTGTATTTGATGCATCTAGTAGTAGTGATAGTGATGGAGAGATTGGAAGTTATGAATGGAGACTAAATGGTTGTATCATAAGTAAATCTGCTCAATTTGAAAAGAGTGATTTTGTTGCTGGAAATTATGAGTTAGAACTTACAGTCATAGATAACATGTGTGCAAAAGCAACTGATATGATAAAAATCATAGTAAACCCACAACAGCAAGGTAACCAAGCACCAATAGCAAAAGCAAAAGTTAACTTTACTTCTGCGCCAGAGGGTACGGAAATAATATTTGATGGTTCGCAAAGTAGTGATTTTGAGGGAGATGTTGCAAGTTATGAGTGGAAAGATGGGGATACAGTTTTAGGTAGTGAGAAAATCTTTAAAACAAAGCTTCTTATTGTTGGAAAACATGCAGTAACTTTGACGGTTACGGATAGTGATGGTATGGTAGCTATGGATAGTGTGGAAGTGACGATAGAAGATATCTTAGTAGAAACGGATACTACAAAGCCTATCATATCTATAGATGGAAGTGCAACTGTAAACTTAACAGTAGGTGAAAGTTATACAGATGCAGGAGCATTTGCAAATGATAATAAAGATGGCAATATAACAAGTAGTATAACTAAAACAGGAACAGTTGATACCAACACTGATGCAACTTATACTATCAAATACAATGTTTCTGATGAAGCTGGAAACAAAGCAGATGAAGTTACAAGAATTGTCATAGTTAAAAAGAAAGAAGAGCAAAAAGATACAACAAAACCAGTTATAACTTTAAAAGAGAGTGCAACTAGAAACTTAACAGTTGGCGATAGTTATACAGATGCAGGAGCAACTGCAAGTGATAACAAAGATGGCAATATAACAAGTAAGATAGTAAAAACTGGAACTGTAGATACAAGTAAAGCTAAAACATACACTATAAAGTACAATGTTTCAGATGAAGCAGGAAATAAAGCAGATGAAGTTACAAGAACTGTTATAGTTAAAGAAAAAGATAAACCAAATACACCACCAATAGCAAACAGTCAAAGTGTTTCTACAAATCAAGACCAAGTTAAAGTAATAACTTTAACTGCCAAAGATGATGATGGGGATGCACTAACATATAGAGTAACTAAAAACTCAGCTCATGGAGCAGTATTATTCTCAGAAAATAAAGTAACTTATACACCAACAACGGCTTATAGTGGAACAGATAGTTTTGAGTTCAAGGTAAATGATGGCAAGGTTGATAGTGTAGCTGCTACAGTATCTATAAATATTCAAAAGAAAGAGGTTCCAAATGCAGCCCCAATAGCAAAAGCAGGTGCAGTTCAAACCACCATTGAAAGTGGTGCTAAGATAAGCTTACTTGGAAGTGGAACAGATGATGGAGAGATAGTAAGTTATAGATGGAGTGGACCAAATGGATACAGTAGGACAGAGCAAAATCCATTTGCTTCAGGATTTAACTCAGGAGGACCATATACTTTTACACTTACAGTAACAGATGATGATGGTAAAACTGGTACAGATACGGTAGTTATAACAATTAAGAAAAAAGAGGTTCCAAAAGAAGCACCAAAAGCTAAAGAACTAACTATCCAAGGAACAGCAAAAGTAGGAAATACTTTAACTGCAAACTTTACATATAGTGATAAAGAAAATGATCCAAAAGGAAGTCATAAATACCAATGGCTAAGAAATGGAAGTGCTATAGGAGGTGCAACAAGTAAAACATATAAACTTACAGATGCAGATGCTGAGAAAAATATCACATTTAAAGTAACACCAGTTTCAACAAAAGCTCCAACAACAGGAGTAGCTGTTACTTCAGGTGCTGTGACAGTTGCTAAGAAAGATGTTCCAGCTGAAAATAAACCGCCAAAAGCAAAAAATGTTAAAATTTTAGGAGCTACAACTCGTCAAGTTGGTGATGTATTAGAAGGTTCTTATGAGTATTTTGATGTAGATGGTGACCTTGAAGGAAATAGTATGATTAGATGGATGAGAGGAACATCATACATTGATGGTGCTACATCTAAAAAATATACATTGACTCAGGCAGATGAGGGAAAATTGATTAGATTTTCTGTTAAGCCATATTCTCAAAATGGTAATGCTGGTCCTGGTGGTTCTAAAATAGGCTCATCAAAAGCATCAGAAGGTGTGATGGTGTCAGAAAATAATTTACCAGAAGCAGATACAACAGCACCAATCATAGCACTAAAAGGAGATGCAACAATATATCTAACAGTAGGAGAACCATACATAGAAAGAGGAGCAACAGCAAGTGATGATATAGATGCTGATTTTGATGCAACTATAAAATCTAGCGATGTGGATACAACAAAAGCAGGAACATATCATGTTGTTTATACTGCAACAGATAAAGCAAATAATGTAGCAGATAATGTTACTAGAACTGTTAAAGTTAAAGCAACATCAGCACCAGAAGCAGATACAACAGCACCAATCATAGCACTAAAAGGAGATGCAACAATATATCTAACAGTAGGAGAACCATACATAGAAAGAGGAGCAACAGCAAGTGATGATATAGATGCTGATTTTGATGCAACTATAAAATCTAGCGATGTGGATACAACAAAAGCAGGAACATATCATGTTGTTTATACTGCAACAGATAAAGCAAATAATGTAGCAGATAATGTTACTAGAACTGTTAAAGTAGAAGTAGGTAAAGAGATATAGGTTTAGCTTTATAGCTATTAAAAAAGATTTATCAAAAAAAGAGGAGAGAGAAATGAGATTTTTAGTTGTTTTAGTAATTCAGGTATTTATGTTTTCTAGTTTATTTGGAGTAGTAGCAAAGGCTGATAGTATATTCGATGGAGCAGGTTCTTTAGTTGCTCCGGATGATGATTGTTTTGGATGCAATAGAGACTATGTACGACTACATAAGCATAGTGGAAAAGGTTCAACTGGTGTTTTTCAATTTAAGTTTGATTCTGAAAGTTGCCAACATGTAAATATCTATTCTTCTAGTGATCTTGGGATAGTAAGTATTAAAAGTAAAGGTTGGTCGGGAGATTCTACAACGACAGCATTTAAAGTAAAATTAAATGCTTATGATAAAGTAAGTCTTCTAGCTACTAATGCTTGGACTACTTTTGCCGTAACAACAGATGAACCATTGAAATCAAAGACAGCAACTTTGGTTGCGAGATGTGCATCAAAAGGTTCAAAAATATATATTCCAAAAAAATATAGTATACCAAAGGGGCATGTTGATGTTGAATCTGGTTATTCTTGGACTGGTACAGGCTCATTAATTACACAATCAAGTGGATATCGTTCTTATGGTCAAACTAAAGACTGGGCACATACCTTTGAAACTAAGAAATCTTTAACATCTTTTCAATGGTATGCAAATAGTGGGTGTCAACAAGTTGTTATTTCAAAGCAAGGAACGAATAATAATGCATATGTTCCTATAAATAGTATTTTTATTAAGCGATGGGATGATTCAAATGATAAATGGAAAAAACAAAGTTGCCAATCAAAGCTACCTTGTCTTGTTAAAAATCCATACTATGGTAATGGTTATTATGTTTTAAAAATATTAACTAATCCTCATGCCTTAGATGGAGGTCAAATACAGGTGACATGCAAGTAATTAATAAGAAGATGGTAGCTATTGCCGTCTTCTTATGTATTCTACTAATACTTATGCTACAAAGTTATTATACTGATAGTGATACTATTAAATCAAATAAAATAGATGGTAATTATTTGGAACAACAATCAGTTAAAAAAGTAGATATTAATATTG
>JAOZKZ010000331.1 GCA_029935075.1 Campylobacterales bacterium | reverse complement strand
AGGGTTGTTTTTCCACTTCCGCTTGGTCCAGCGAGTACAACAAATTCGCCTTTGTCGATTTCTAGGTTGATATCTTGCAGGGCTTTGACTTCGATGTCAGAGCCAAGGTTGAATGTTTTGTCAATGTTTTTTATTTGTAGAAAATTAGTCATTTATCACCTCAATGGGTTTTGATTTTTTAAGTAGGTGTAGTGGAAAGATGACACTAAGTATGACAGCGATAAGAACTGCAAAAAAGCCAGTAACAAAGTAGCTAGATTTAATCACAGCATAAGTAATCGCATCCATTCCAAATTCATCCAAGGCAGCACTAAAAGCACTTAAGTCTAGTCCATAGATATAAAAATAGTACAGCGTTCCACCACCAAGTATACATCCCAATATGAAGCCAACAATTCCGATAAAAAGAGACTCTAAAAAGATGATTTGTGCCACCATTTTAAAAGGGGTTCCGATGGCTTGGAGTATGGCAAACTCTCTTAATCGTTCGAGTACGGAGACTAGCACCACGCCAAATATCCCGATGCCTGCAACGAAAAAAATAAGTACATAAGAGATAAGACTATATTGTTCCATGATGGCTTTGCTTTGCATGAGGGCGGGATAGAGTTCATCCCAGCGGAAGAGTTCTAGGTTTTTAAACTTTTTTCTCATGGTGTTTTGAAAAGTGGGTATTTCGTTTTTATCTTTAAATATCATGGATATCTGCATGACTCCATTAATGCCTAAAAACTTTTGTGCTTTTTTTAGGGGGATGAAAACACCGACACCATCTATGTGCATGTTATTTGTTTTGAGGATACCTGTGACTTTTAGAGCAATTGAGTTTATTTCATTGTCACTATTTTGTGCGGAGAGTATGACTTTTTTTCCAATGGAGATTTTTAGTTTTTTAGCAAGTGTCGCACCGATGATGACACCTCTATTTCGTGAGCCAAAATTAAAAGAGCCCTCTTTGATATAACTATCTAGTTTTGCTTGTTTTTTTTCAGCTTCTAAATCAATACCAAATATTTTCACACCTTTAGAGTATTTTGCTGTAGCAATCAACCCATCACTTAGCACTCTTTGTACATGGCTTTTAATCGCAGGATTTTTCTCAATTTCTTTGATAATATTTTTTGGCTCTTTGATATGAAGCTTTATCTCATTATCACTTCTAAAATCTTTGCAGTAAATCGTAATATCGCCACTATCACTCCTCACGGCATTGTCAATCATCTGTTTCATCATCCCATCATAAATCCCAAGCATGACCATTAATCCCCAAAGGGAAGTGGCTATCATGAAAATTGCCAAAAAGGTTCTCATTTTACGCCGAAAAAGTGAAAGAATGGCAGTTTTAAAGATGAGTTTAAACATGACGCATTGCCTC
>JAOZKZ010000166.1:2289-4925 GCA_029935075.1 Campylobacterales bacterium | reverse complement strand
CTGTATTTATCTCTTGCTCTTTTGCAGTTGTAAGTTTTATCTTTGTCTGTTTTAAAGATTTTAACTTTTTAAATGCCTCTAGCAGGAGCATATATTTCTCTTTAAAAGAGTTATGTGCATAAGCAGCACTTTTATAAGTCAGCGGTGGTGCATCTCCGATAACTGCTCCCCATAAGATAATCTCTTCATTTGCATAAAGTAAATCCAATGGTTTGGGAGAACTCTCAAGGGCAATTTTTAGAGCATCTTCTAATTTTGCTGGTATCTCAAAAGTTGCTCGAAGAGTATTTTGGTTTTTCAAAGCTAAAATTGCTACAGAAAAATCATCATTGTGAGCTTTTTGAAGTATCTGTTTCATCTGATGGGTACTAGCCGAGATGATAACATGGTCACTATTTGTAAGAGTATCATCCTCTAAAAACTTATCAACTGTAACTACTTTTATCGAATTATCAATCTTTATAACTTCATCTTTAATCTCTAATGACTCACTCCCATAAACCAAATAATTACTCATAACAATCCTCTTTTTAACTTATCAATTCTCTCATTTGCATATTCTATCGTTTTTATATCTATCTCGCCACTCTCAACCAATTTTACCACACAAGATATAATCTCTTCAATCTTTACAGGTTTGCTTATCTGATTTGCAAAAAGTAATAAATCTACACCTGAATTTATAGCAAGTTTTAGCGTCTGCTTAAGTGTGTAGTTTTTTGAAATTGCACCCATTTGCAAATCATCACTAATTAATACACCTTTAAAACCAAGGTATTTTCGTAACAGGTTATGATTGGTTTTATATGAGAGTGTTGCTGGGTATTTTGTATCTATATGTTTGTTGTAAATATGTGCAGTCATCACCATCTTTGCAGAGCCATTTTTGATAAGAGTTTCAAAAGGGATAAGCTCCTTTTTTGTCCAACTATCACTTACATCTACAAACCCCTCATGAGAATCTCCAAGCGAAGAACCATGTCCTGGGAAATGTTTTATAACGCTCAAAACTCCATTTTTTTTCATCTCACTCATAAAGATAGATGCATACTCCACCACCACTTCTGGCTCTTTTGAAAATGCTCTTTTGTTTTTTACGATAACTCTGTTTTTAGGATTTACTGCCAAGTCAACACTTGGTGCTAGGTTACAATTAACCCCCAAACTACTTAACATGCTAGCCATGTTTTTATAATCCTTCTTTGCATCTTCTTTTGATTTTAAAGCAATATCTTTAGCACTAGGAGTTTTTACAAACCCCTCCACTTTTCCAACTCTCGAAACCTTTCCACCCTCTTCATCAACTGTAACTAAAAGTCGGTTTTTGGAAAATCTTTTCAATTTAAAAATTAGTTTTTCAAGTTGTTTTGGATTTTTTATATTTTTATCAAACAGTATCACACCACCCAAAGGATACTCAAATAAATCGCTACTTTTATTGATATCATACCCATCAAAACCGATAACAATCATGTTTGAGATTTTAGACTCTAACGAATCACCAAAAAGAGACACATGGATTAAAAGTAAAAAAAGAGTTCTAAACAAGTTTTCCAACCGCTAAAAAGATATGAAAATCTCTATGTTTTTCTACAACCTCATTTCTCTCCAAATAAACCAGCTCCAAACCAGCATCTTCAAAAAATCCACGAATTTGCTCTTTGTCAAATCCTAAATGTTCAACATCATCATTTCCCATGCTATGAAAAGTTCCATCTTCACTTTCAAGGTCACTAATCGCTAAATATCCACCATCTTTCAAAGCATCAACTGCATTTTGAATAAAATTCGCTGGTTGTTTAATATGATGTAAAGTCATGGCAGTAACAATTAAATCAAATGTTTTTTTAGGAAGGGAGTCTGTATTTGCATCGTGAAGTTTAGTTTTAATATTTGTGATATTGGCTTGTGTAGTTTTTCTATCTAACTCTTCAAGCATACCTTGTGAATTGTCCATAGCGATAATTGAGCGTGCATCTTTAAAAAAATCGAAAGATACAAGCCCAGTTCCTGAACCATAATCTAAAATATCTTTATCTTTTATATCAATTATCTCTTTGATTTTTCGGGTTGTTTTAAGGGCACTCTTTATGCGAGCGGGTTTTAAATCCCACTCAGTTGCTAGCTTGTCAAATCTACTCATTAAACCTCTTTTTTAGAGATTATAACAAAAAGATTTGATAAATTCTTGTTTACTTATTAATAATTTGTTCCCAGCGAATAATCTCACCAACTGTAGCACTACCACTTTTATCAGGTGCTACACCATAGATAGTTACTAATGTAGAACCACCACACTCTGTATTTGTAGCTGTTGCATAATGCGTTGAATCTGTTATCGCTGGATGCGTCCATCTTGCTAATGAACCAACACCTTTCATGACCATCGGTGCAATTATTTGACAATTTATTGGTGCAAGTGTTTCATTTTTACACGATACAGTTACCGATTCTAATCCCTCACCAAGAAGATGCATCTCTCTTGCGATTCCAATTCTCTCACCATCGACTATAGCATTTGCATATATAAATGCTGTTTTACCAAACATGTATGGTTGATATCTGAGCTCCGCATAGACAACACCATCTTTAACTTCTGATCCCTCTGGAAAATAAAATGCAGCATTTGCAAGTGT
>JAOZKZ010000166.1:0-2189 GCA_029935075.1 Campylobacterales bacterium | reverse complement strand
CCCAATGTATATAATTTAGGCTCATTAACCACACCTATCTTTACTGATGTTCCATCTTTTGCTTTATTTCCATATTTATCTACAACATGAAAGACATATTTTTCTACAAAAAGTCCTGCATTTTCACCTGAAGATATCCATTTTGTACCATAAGGATTAACAGCGATACTTGCCGTTTTGTTTTTTATAACAACAACTGGAATTGTATTTATTATCTCATATGTATCACCATCTGGCAACTTAATATTTGCTGCAACTTTTATAGCTGTTGTACCAGAGTGGTCATTCATCTTTATACGGATTGAATTCTCAGCATTGATAACTCCATTTTCACTATTTATCGTAAGTGTGTTGCTCTCCTTACCTTTATAATCAACAAATTTAAAATATCTAGTATCTGTAACACTAAAAGTTATACTCTCAATTAAACTACTATCAACAGGCTCATTAGAGTAAAGCTCTTTTAAAGTGTATGTAAGAACCCCACTCTCAAACTGTTGAAACTTACTTTGTGAAAGTGTCATAGCTAATTTATAAGCATTTGTTGCATCAACTTTTACAACACTAGTGCTATCATTATTATCCTCGATAGGTGTTGGTGCTATTGGGATTATATCTTGGGTTGTATTGCTATCATTATTTCCCTCTGGAATTTCAGGTTGATTTATTATTGGACCTGCATCTTGTTTTTCTTCTATTCTATCAGAAGTTTCACAGCCAAATGTAAAAAGAAGGGCTGTTAATGTTATGCTAGATAATAGTTTGGAATGAATACTCATATTGATTTTCTCCTAAAAAATATATTACTTAGCACTATAATCGACATTCTAAGAAAAAGTTTTAATTATTTAATATAAAAACTTAAGATATCAATAAAATGCTAAATATCGTAACAATAAAAAAGAGTTGTGAAAGATATTAAATGAAATGTTTCAATTTAACAAAGATGTAACAAAATCATGCTAAATTGAAAACATGGATTGGAAAGATTTATTTATCGCAATTACTATTATGGGAGCACTCTTGCACTTGCTCATTGATTTGCTTGAAAGAAGATATAGTAAGCCACATTAGGTCGCTATTTATCGCTTGGACTCTTGTCATGTCCTGATTGCTTGGGCTTGTTACACTTATAACTGCAATGAGAGAAAGTGCTATAACTGCTGAAATCATTCTTTTATGTTCCATGATATCTCCTTTGTAAGGTTTTCTATCTATAATATCGACACAAATTAAATATACTTAAGGGCTTTTTTGAAAAAATTTCTATTTATCCTCATCGGACTACTAATCGCCATACAATTTATACCAACTAATAAAACCAATCCACCCATAGATGACAACATAAAATTAACAGCTTCAACAGAGGTTATGGATATTTTAAAAAGAAGTTGTTACGACTGCCACTCACATGAGACAAAATGGCCAGATTATAGTTCCATAGCTCCAATATCTTGGAATATCATAGGTCATGTCAATGATGGACGAAAAGCTTTAAACTACTCTGAGTGGAAAACTATCGACCCAAAAATAAAGATAAAAAGAATAGAGAGAACCATAAAAACAGTCAACAATGGCATGATGCCATTGCCAAACTATTTACGATTCCATGATGAGGCTGTTTTAACAGATGCAGATAAAAACATCCTTGTAGAGTGGAGCAAAGTGGAACTACTTAACCTCAAAGGTAAGTAAATCGCCATCTCGGCCTATCGAGATGCTACTGCCCTCAATAATTTTATCTTCCAAGATCATTTCAGCAACTCTATCTTCTATCATCTCATAAATCGCCCTTTTAAGAGGTCTTGCTCCATAAACAGGGTCAAATCCAGCTTCACCTATAAGGTTTTTTGCATCCCCAGAAAGAGTCAATGAAATGCTTCTCTCATTTAGTCTATCTTGTAATGATTTAATCATAATATCCACGATAGAGGTAATCTCTTCAAGTCCTAACGGATTAAAAATCACAATATCATCCAAACGATTTAAAAACTCTGGTTTAAAATGAAGTTTTAACTCATCTCTAACCGCTTTATCTCGCTCCTCTGGCTCACTAAAAGCCATGATTTTATCACTTGCGATATTTGAAGTGAGGATAATAATCGTATTTTTAAAATCAACCGTAACACCTTTATTATCCGTCAACCGTCCATCATCTAAAACTTGAAGCAAGATATTAAAAACATCAG
>JAOZKZ010000165.1 GCA_029935075.1 Campylobacterales bacterium | reverse complement strand
TACAAACCAAATGTGGCTCGTTTTAAAATTTTCATCATCGATGAAGTCCACATGCTCACAAAAGAGGCATTTAACGCACTTTTAAAAACACTTGAAGAGCCACCTGAGTATGTAAAATTTATCTTAGCCACAACAGATCCAATGAAACTTCCACCAACTATCCTTTCACGAACACAACATTTTCGCTTTAAAAAGATACATGCTCCAGAAGTGGTCAAACACCTCTCACACATCTTGAACCTAGAAAATGTTGAATACGAAGCAGAAGCACTTACTATGTTAACCCGTGCAGGAAACGGCTCATTGAGAGATACGCTCACACTTTTAGACCAAGCTATCATCTTTTCTAAAAACTTTGTAGATGCAAAAAGTGTCGCTTCCATGCTGGGTATCTTAGATCCAGAATTTATCGATGCTATTTTTGATGCCATCTTTAAAAATGATAGAGACAAGGTTTTAGAATTTATCAAAGAGCTTGAAAACTATGAGAGTGAAGTGGTTATCGATGAAATAATCTCCTATGCAAAAGAGCGTTTCTTCCAAAGAGATGCACGATTTTCAACCATGTTAAGCGACCGATTTTTCCGAATTTTAAGTGAGTCAAAAAACTTACTCTTTTTAAATGCTGATAGCGGTTTTGTACTAACCCTTCTGTTTTTCAAAATGATAGAAGCTACGAAAATTAAAGATATCGATGAAATGATAGATGAACTTGAAGGGAAAATCACCATTGCTCCAAAGACTCACCCCCAACCTCAAAACATTGAACCACCAAAAGAGACTCCAGTTCCACCAACTGCCCCAACTCCACCACCAACACCTCAAACTATAGAACCTGAACCAAAAGTAGAGCCAGTTGTGAAGGCTCCAGAACCAGTAGCAATACCAATACCAGAACCTATAAAACAAAACCCGCATGCTAAAACTTTTCAAGAACTCATAGAAAAGCTTTATGACAGAAACTACGAACTTGGAGAATGTTTTAAAAACTCTATCGAATTTGTTGATTTTGAAGATAACAAAGTTAAGCTCATATCATGTGCACAAGAAGCTTGCAAAAAAACTTTGCGTCAAAGTTCGGGTCATATCAAACATTTTGTCCAAGAGTGTTTTGGATTTGAAGCGAAAATTTCTATGATTCCATGTCCTGAAGATAAGGAGATTCCCATAAGCGAGTCCCATGCAAATGAGACTTCAAGCTCTATGATTGAAGATGTTGAGTTTACACAAGAGGAACAACCAACAGATAGTTGTATCGCAAATCAAGTGGTAAATAGCACAAATGAAATAGATGCAAATGATATCATGGAGAATGAGTTTGTAAAGAAGGCACAAGAGCTTTTTGAACCTAAAAAAATCATCGTTAAGTCTAAAATTTAGCCACTATTAGATAAAATCTCTAAAATTAATATAGACTTCTTGCAAAACTCATAAAGTTTGAGATGTTTATCAGAGTGCATTAATTTTTTAAAATCAAAATTGAGTAATAGCCGTAGCTATTGCGATGTTTTTATTTTAAAAAAGTGATGTGCTATGGTAAACATATCTTCTTTATGAGTTTTACAAGAAGTCTAATGTAGGGAAAAATAAGTGATTACACTCAAAAAAGCTTTAAAACTCTCACCTGAAGAGATTGTTACCTTAAAACAGGATTTAGCCAAAAAAATCAAAGAACAAAAAGATTTAGGTGCTTATGTAGAACAACTAACAGACACCGAAATCAATGAGTATGGAACAGGTGTTCCCATCGCCATCAAGGACAATATCCAAGTTGAAGGATGGAATGTCACATGTGCTTCTAAAATACTTCAAGGTTATGTAGCACCTTACAATGCAACGGTTATCGACAAGATGTTAGAGAATAATTTAGCACCATTTGGAAGATGTAACATGGATGAGTTTGCTATGGGAAGTTCAACTGAAACTTCGTATTATGGAAAGACTTTAAATCCTCACAATCCAAACTGTGTTCCTGGTGGAAGCAGCGGAGGAAGTGCCGCGGCAGTTGGTGCAGGACTTGCCATCGCAGCATTAGGAAGTGATACGGGCGGAAGTATCCGACAACCTGCTGCATTTTGTGGCTGTGTAGGAATGAAACCAACTTATGGAAAAGTAAGTCGTTATGGACTTTCAGCCTATTCAAGTAGCCTTGACCAAATAGGACCAATTACTCAGAATGTTGAAGATGCAGCGATTCTTTATGATATTTTAGCGGGACATGAGCCTAAAGATTCAACATCTTTAAACATCCCACATAAAAAAGTAAGCGACAAACTTAACAGTGATAGAAAACTTACCATCGCAGTTATCGAAAACTATCTTGAAGAAGCTGGAGATGAAACTAAAAAATCAATCTTAGCATCTATCAAAGCTTTAGAAGAAGCTGGACACAAAATCATCTACAAAAATATGATTAACTCAAAATACGATATCGCAGCTTATTATGTCGTTGCATCAGCAGAAGCTAGTGCAAACTTAAGCAGATACGATGGTGTGAGATATGGAAAAAGAGCTGAAGCAACTGCACTTAAAGATATGTACCTAAAAACTAAAAGTGAAGGTTTTGGAGAAGAGGTAAAAAGAAGAATTTTACTTGGAACTTTTGTGTTGAGCAGCGGATATTATGACGCTTACTATATCAAAGCACAAAAAGCTAGACACCTTATTAAAGCTCAATTTGAAAAGATTTTTGAAGAGGCAGATTTAATTTTTACGCCTGTTGCTCCAACTCCTGCTTTTGAATTTGGCAGTAAAAAAGACCCATTGGATATGTATTTGAGTGATATTTATACGATTGCGATAAACCTTGCTGGACTTCCTGCAATCTCTGTTCCTATCGGAAACAGTAGCGATGGACTTCCAATCGGTGGGCAATTTATCGCAAAAGCGTTTGATGAACAGACACTTTTTGACGGTGCACTTAGTTTAGAGAGGATTCAATCATGAAAATCAGACAAAAAGCACTAACCTTTGAAGATGTTTTACTAATCCCTGCATATTCAGAAGTTTTACCAAAAGAGGTTAACATCCATGCACAATTAACCAAAGATATCACGCTAAATATC
Organism: Campylobacterales bacterium; assembly: GCA_029935075.1. Classification (GTDB taxonomy): domain Bacteria; phylum Campylobacterota; class Campylobacteria; order Campylobacterales; family QNZT01; genus SZUA-1433. The sequence goes on along the minus strand of JAOZKZ010000165.1, from coordinate 1,870 downwards.
CCTTTTGTATCAGCTGCCATGGATACGGTAACTGAGTACAAAGCAGCTATAAAAATGGCAAGACTTGGTGGAATTGGAATCATCCATAAAAACATGGATATAGAGACTCAAGCAAAACAAGTAAGCCGTGTTAAAAAAAGTGAAAGCGGAATCATCAATGAGCCAATACACTTAAAACCTTACGACACAATTCAAGATGCAAATAATTTGATGCTCGAATACCGAATATCTGGCTTTCCCGTTGTAGATGATAAAGATAAATTAGTGGGGATTTTAACTAATAGAGATCTCCGTTTTGAGACAGATTTTAGCCAAAGTGTTGAAACGCTTATGACAAAAGCACCACTCATAACAGCCCCTCATGGCATCTCACTTGAGGGTGCGGAAGAGATTTTTAAACAACATAAAATTGAAAAACTCCCACTTGTCAAAGAAGATGGTACACTTGCAGGCTTGATAACGATAAAAGATTTAAAAAAGAGAAAAGAGTTTCCTAACTCCTACAAAGATAAATACGGCAGACTTGGTTGTGGTGCGGCTATCGGAGTTGGACAATTAGATAGAGCGAAAGCATTGATAGATGCAGGTGTAGATGTTTTGGTTTTAGACTCTGCCCATGGACACTCAAAAGGAATCATGGATACGGTCAAAGAGATAAAAAGCCAATTTGATATCCAAGTCATTGCAGGAAATGTAGCAACCCCAGAAGCAGTAAAAGCACTAATCGAAGCTGGAGCAGATGCAGTAAAAGTAGGAATAGGACCGGGAAGTATCTGTACAACTAGAATCGTAGCAGGAGTGGGAATACCACAAATCACAGCAATAGAAACTTGTGCAAAAGAGGGAGCACTTCATGGAGTCCCTGTCATCGCAGATGGTGGTATCAAATACTCTGGAGATGTTGCCAAAGCACTTGCAGTTGGAGCAGGAACAGTTATGATAGGAAGTCTACTCGCAGGAACAGAAGAGAGTCCTGGAGAAGCCATAACTTACCAAGGACGACAATATAAAACCTATCGTGGCATGGGAAGCATAGGTGCGATGGGAAAAGGAAGTACAGATAGATATTTTCAAGAGGGAACAGCAGCTGATAAACTCGTACCTGAGGGAATTGAGGGAATGGTTCCATACCGTGGCAAAATGAGCGTTGTGATACACCAACTTATCGGAGGGCTAAGAGCTTCTATGGGATATACAGGAGCAAAAGATATCCCAACTTTTCAGGAAAAAGCTGAATTTGTAGAGATAACTTCGGCGGGATTAAAAGAGAGCCATGTTCATGATGTGACTATCACTAAAGAGGCTCCAAATTATCATGCACAGTAGTTTAAAAGGTTGGTTTTACCAACCCTACTAAACTCTATTGTTTTTTAACTTTTTTTATCTCTGTTTTATAAATATAATATGCACTATAACCTAACAAACAACCTAAGACCACTCCAACTAATGAAAACAGAATCTCAATCATTTTATCTCCCTTATTTCATTTTCCAAAGATGCTATGATGGCAGTATATAGTGCTAATGACCCAACAATAATAAATATACCAACAACCGTCAACATGCCTATATCGTCACTTAGCAACATCTTTCCGACTCCTGCACCTATAGTTATTATCAATACCAATAGATGATTAAGATAACTTTTTCTCAAATCAACTTTTAACTTTACTATCTCCATGCCTAACCTTTAAAGTATTATATCAAATATCAATTGCCATTACAATAGATTTTTATAGATAAAATATAACATAAATTTCCAGAAAGTCAGAATAATATTTCATTTTGAAATATTATTAATTTAATTTTTATCTATAATAACTATTACTATATGATAAAAAATATCAAAAAGTCAAGAGTTGAATTATGAT